>JASFTJ010000308.1:0-4281 GCA_050053615.1 Anaerolineae bacterium
GATCAGCGACCAGCGCCTCTTCAGCTGGGACCGATGCGGTAAAGGCCAGAGCTTCCACAGCCCACAGAATGGCCAGCAGCAACAGGCTCTGCGCGTGGGGCAGAAAGAGGATCACTGCACCACTGACTAACAGCCCCACCGCCATCGGCAGTTTGCGCCCCCATCGGTCGCCAAGGGTCCCCATGCGTGAGGGTGCAAAGGCCCAGATCAGGGCCAAAGAGGCTGGCGTCAAAGCGCTCTTGCAGAAACATGAGCACCAGGGGTGATACCGCTTGGAAGGCGGCGGTTGTTAGAAAGACAATGACCATCAGCACCAGAAGGGGGCTCGATACCCTCCTCCAGCTGGCCCGAAAGGCGGACCAGAAGGAGGCAGGTGCTTGGAAGTGGCCTGTTTCGGGAAGGTGACGGATCCGCCACAGGGCGTATGCTCCCAGAAGGGCGAAAAGGGTGAAGGACGCCATCCAGGCCAGGTCCATAGTCTCATCAGCTGGGATGTTCAACGCCGGGCTCAACAGAGAGTAGATGGCAAAGAACACGAACGCGCCTATCAGGATCGCCTGAGAGCTGGATTGCTCGATCCGCCCGAAATTGCGACCTCGCTTGTCCGCCGGCGAAAGATCGGCTACCATGGCATAGGCTGAGAGCCAGGTCAAGGATGAACCGATGCTCTGGGCAATCCGAGCGACATACAGCACGGATAAGCGGTTGGCCCAGAGAAAGGTGAGGTTGGCCACCAGGTAACCAGCGAGCCGCCTAGAAGGAATGGTCGGCGGCCATATCGGTCCAGCGCCCAGCCGACGAGGGGCCGGAGCAACACGGTCATGAGAGAGAAGGCGGAGTAGAGCCCAGCAATGGCCAAGGCTGAGGCGCCCATCTCCCTGCCGAGGAAGGGCAGGGTGAAGAACAGTAAGCGAAAGGGGAACGAGATGAGAAAGAGGGCGCTCACCAGCGTTCGCAAGTGCCCCGCTGGGCTCTGATTCTCTGACATGGCTCAGATGTGCGGCATCTGCATCAAGCCGGTTCCACGTCAAAGGCCGGCAACGATAGGGTCTGGTCTCCGATCATCAGCTCCCAACGGGGAACCCAAGCCAGGGCAAAGATGTCGATGCGCACATCGGCGCGCCGGGGGGTGACTTTTTCTTCCTCCCAGTCGTCAATCAGTTCGCTCCACTTGTCCGCCAGTTCCTCCAACTCGCGTTTGGCCTCTTCCTCAATCTCCTCGATGTCTTCTGTCAGTTCCTCGATGATCGCTTCTGACTCTTCAATATCGGCCTTGGCCTGCCGGGTCATGCGGTGCTTTCGGCTGGCTGTGGAAAAGCGTCTCGAGGATCTACTGCCCGTAAAGAGGCCGATCACCGATTCGACACCCGAGATCAGCTCTTCCTGTTTGCGGGCATCGTACTCGATCTTGTCCTCTTCCAGCTCGCGCTCCTCGCGTCGCAGCTTGTCCTCAAGGCGCTCCACCTTTTTTTCATATTTCTCTCTGAGTTCTTCGACTTCTTGGTCGTGGGCATCCTCGGCGGCATCGCGGCAGCGACGCTGGAAGGCCTTGTCAGTCTCGCCAAAGGTCGAGTAGAGCTTGAGGTGCGGATTGTACCACAAGGTCATTGACGAGTTGTAGTAGAGATAGTCGTTGAATTCATTCTTGAGCGTGGTGTACCGCTTGGATTCACCCATGTTCGACGGCAAATCAGCAAAGTAGGCGTCGGGTTGTGGGTGGCGGCCAAAATCTCGGGCCTCGAATTTCACCTTGCCCCTGGACCAATCCACCACATTGCTTCTGCCTTCCAGAGGTAGTAGATAGGCCGCTTCCTCGCTGTGGCTCTGGCGGCTCTTGTTGTGAGGGAAACGGAGGCTGGCCATGCCCAACAAAGCCGGATCGTAGACTAGGTAGCCCGTTTGCTCGTCCCCGGCGCGCACTGACCATTGTCGATCGCGGGCCAGCTCGGCCAGGGCTTCCTTTAGCGAGATCCGCACAGGTAAGAAAACCTGCTTGACTGACGAAGGCAGTTGTGGTGGCACCGTGCTGTAGGGCAATTCGGGCTCTGGAGATGGGGTGGGTGCTGGTGCAGCCTCCACTGAGGCGACAGCGGGTGCGGGTGGCGGGGCCTGCTCGCCGACCAAGTCCTGTATCTGATTGCGGGTCAGCGGGCCGCGCAGGTAACTCATCGCCCAGCGTGTGTGGAACACCAGCGGTTCCCCCTCGTGGACGTTGTGTAGGAGGAACACCCGGGACTTGACGGCCGAAATCATCCGGTCGAACTCGGAACGGCTGGTACCGCCCTTGCCCACCTGGACCCCCTCCAGTCCGTCCAGCACGCGTTGCTTGTCGCGATCGGCTTGCAGCCGGCCGATGAACCAAGTTCCAGCATTCGACAATGCCTTGTAGTCCAGATCCACTGGGTTCTGGGTAGCGAGCACCAGACCCAGGCCAAAGGCCCTTGCTTGTTTGAGTAGGGTGAGCAGCGGCTTTTTGGTCGGCGGATTGGCCGGATGGGGCGGCAGGTAGCCAAACATCTCGTCCATGTAGATGAGGGCTCGCAAGCTGGTGGTCCCGCTCTGCGCGCTCATCCAGCTCAGGACTTGTTCAAGGAGCAGGGTTACAAAGAACTGCTTTTCGACCTCCGAAAGGTGGGCTAGGTACAGGACGCTCATCTGCGGCTTGTCCGAGGGACTGTGCAACAGAGTTGCCACGTCGAGGGGCTGGCCCTTAATCCAATCGGCGAAGGTTGGTGAGGCCATCAGCCCGTTGAGGAGCATGGCCAGCTCCATACGGTCTTTTTCGGGAAAGAAGGTGTCCACAGGAAAGACGCCGAGTTTGCTGAAGGGTGGCTTCTGGATGCGAATGATCAGTTGGGCCAGGTCCAGGTCCTGGCCCCCGCGCCAGGCGTTTTCAAAAATGTTGGATAGCAGGATGTGCTCTCGGCTGCGCACCGGGTCGGCTTCGATGCCAACCAGCGCCAGCAGGGCCGAGACGACGGCCTCGATTTTGTCGCGGATCAGTTCGCTATTGGCGTCCCATGACAGATTCGGGGCTTTAAGGGTGTGGAGGATACTTAGCTGGCGGGCAGCGCTGCTGCCCGGCGTATAGATGACGAAATCAGCGGCATCTTTTAACCGGCGGATGCGATCCGCTCCCTGACCGGTGCTTTCCAGCCCGTTGCGCCACAGTTCGGCCGTCTTGGCCGCATAGGTATCCAAGTCCATCTCTTTGCGGCGGGCATCATCGGGATTGATCCAGGGGCGAAAGTCCTCGGGGCGCAGTTCGGGGAAGGTGAGCAGAAGGTTGGTCATGTCTCCTTTGGGGTCGATTACCAGCGAGGGGACCCCATCTAACGTCGCTTCCTCCAGCAGAATGACGCCCAGGCCGGTCTTGCCGCTGCCGGTCATGCCCAAACAGACAGCGTGGGTCGTCAGATCGCGGGCGTCATAATGCACGAGACGGTCGAGCATCTGGCCTTCTGCCAGGTCATACTCGCTGCCCAGGTAAAAGCTTGCCAATCGTTCCAGGTTTTCCATCTGCAAACTTCCTCCTTAGGATACTAGGGCGCTGGGTCGCCGAAAACGCTCCATAGCCTACGCCAATATGTGCGGGATTTGGTTAGCTGGATCTCGATTGTACCAGATACTGGGGCAAAAGGCAAAATGGGCAAAACGAAGTAAAGAAATGCAAAAGGGGTGACACCGGGCGGCATCACCCCTATCTGTCGGTTCAGGACAACACTACAACCGGCCGCCGGGCCCCCCCAACCCTAAACGACCACGTCATCCTGTCCGTACAGACCAAAGTTGGGCGGAGCGTAATGCCCCGCAAGTACAGATTTCAGTATGGCGTCCTCGTGACCGCCAAAGTCGGTCTTGAATTGACGGGATCCGTTGTGAAGTAGAGACCCCGCCCTAGACCAAGGATGAACCCAATAACCAGGGGCCAAACGACTTTCGGCATGATTCCTCCCTGCCATTTAGGTACATCCGACGTCCATAATCATACCCAACTTTGGCTCGTTTGTCAAGAAGGGATCGTGCTGTGACACGGGCAAGTCTATAGGTCGCCAGCCCTCAGCTGTTCGACTGCGTCTTCCGATGAACAGGAAGTCTGTTGGCCGGTGGCCAGGTTTTTCAGCGCTACCTGGTCGGCTGCCTGTTCATCCGGACCCAGAATGGCCACGTAGGGGATACCCCGGCGGTCCGCATAGCTGATCTGTTTGCCCAGGCGGTCCGGTTCCAGGTACTGCTCGGTGTTGATGCCGGCCTGCCGCAGGCGAGCAGCCAACGCCAGGG
>JASFTJ010000309.1:0-4280 GCA_050053615.1 Anaerolineae bacterium
CGTTTTGGACGGTTGTATCCCCAGTCACCAAGTGGGGACTGTGGATCTGACACCATTCCTCAGAAGCAGTGATCGCTCCACTATGGGGGCCAGGTACACAAGCTGTGGGGGATTCTGGGTCCGCAGGTTCGTGGGCGCCGGACGGTACACTCAGGAAAAGGCCGAACACCACCACGCTCAGGCCGATCGTCACCCATAAGCATAGTGAGCCAATGGTTCGTCGTGTCATCTTTTCTCCTCCTCGTTATCAATTGCCCCTGGCTGTGCGGCGAGAGGGTTTGACAAGGAGCTCGAACGACTACCGCCACAACTACTGGCGGGCTTATCCATATTATACGTCGTATGACACAGGCAGAACACCCTCTCTCAAGAGGATGTCACAGCGTATTTTTTCTGCCCCTGGGGTGTAGACCCTGGGGGAGCACCGGACCAGAGGGAAGGTGGCTCAGTGATTAGAGACGCTGTCGCTTCCGACCGGGGCGCACCATCGCCCACACAGCGCGAGGTTCCTGCGCGCCCAACAGGAGTGTGATGGCGCCATAGACTGCTATTCCGGCCACGACGGCAGAGCTACTCACCAGCCAGATGCTCTGTCCATCCAGGAATCGGACCAGCGCCCCGGTCACGATGCCCATCACCGCCGCGGCCAGAGCGATCCGCACCAACGAGCCTGCCACGCGCCGACCCTCCAAGCCGCCCAGCTGCCGCCGGATGATGCCCAGCAGCACGGCCATCTCGACGGTCGTCGCCAGTGCGTTGCTGAGGGCCAGCCCGCCATGAGGCATCCAGCCCAGCGCCTGGAACACGGCGAGAAAGACCAGACTGAGGACGATGTTGAGGCCCATGACCGCGATGCCGATGGTCACTGGCGTCTTGGTATCGTGCATGGCGTAAAAAGCGCGGACTATGATCTCGACGGCCGAGTGAGCAGGCAAGCCGAGGGCATAGAGGCCCAGGGCCACGGCGACCATGTGGGTCGAGGTCTCGGTGAACGCGCCCCGTTCAAAGATGAGCTGCACCAGCGGCACGCGCAACACGATGAGGCCCACAGCCGCCGGCAGGGTCAGGTACATCACAGATCGTAACGTAGCTGACAGGGCGCTGCGCATCTCGGCGCGCCGTCCCATGGCCGCCTGGGTCGAAAAAGTGGGAAAGGCTGCTGTGGCTACCGATTGGGCAAAGACACCTTGGGGCAGCAGCATCAGCAGCCAGGCGTAGTTGAGGGCTGCCAGACTGCCTGCCGCCAGCCCTGAGGCTAGGATGGTGTTGACCAGGAAATTGAGCTGCACCGCCGCCAGGCCCAGCATCCGGGGCAGCATCAAACGACCCACCTCGTGCACGCTGGGGTCGCGCAGGCCGAGCGTTGGTGTGTAGCGTAGCTTGTGGCGTACCAGCCCCGGCGCCTGGACCAGCAGATGGGCTAGCGCCCCACCGACCACGCCCCAAGCCAGCCCACGCACGCCCATAACAGGGGCCAGGGCAGCCGCCCCGCCAATGATGCCCAGGTTGTACAGGATCGGCGCCAGCGCAGGCAACAGGAAGTGCTGGCGAGCGTTGAGGATGCCCATTACGACACCGCTCACACCAAAGACCACCGGCGTGACTAACATGAGGCGCATAAGTCTGACAGTGAGGGCCTGGCGGGCCGGGTCAAAGCCGGGGGCGACGACGGTCCGCACCAACCAGGGGGCCAGCAGTGCCGCCAGCGTCGCCAGCGCCATCGTGATGACCAGTACCAGGTTGATGACACTACTCGCCAGGCGCCAGGCGTCCACCTTGTCGTCCTGGGCCAGGTAGCTGGCAAAGGTGGGGATAAAGGCCGAGCCTAACGCCCCGCCGGCGACAATCTGGAACAGGATGTCGGGTAGGCGAAAAGCGGCCAGATAGGCGTCGAGGTCACCGCCGGTACCAAACTGGTGGCTGATGACCACCTCACGTAGCAGACCCAGCGCCCGGCTGACGACAAACAAGGCCATCACCAGCCCTGCTGCCCGGGCGATCTGGGCTTTGTCGGTGGCCCCCTGCTCGCTCGAGTCTTTCACGGTAAATCTGCGGCTACTATCCAATATTTAATACCAAATGTGGATATTGGGCATCGGTCACACTTGTGTCGTTTCTGCTATCAGGCGCCACAGCCTTGCCTCCTGCTCGGGCAGGACTGTGCGCGGATCGAGCACCAGGCGGTCGTTTTCGATGCGAGCGATGAGGGGGGACTCGCCGGCCCGCAGCCGCGCGGCCGCTGTGTCGGGCGACTCGACGCCCAGGGCCACGAGGCGTGTGGGCAGCGTCTCGCCGGGCAAGCTGCCGCCGCCCACCGTCGAGCGACCGAGCATGATCTGACTCGGCACCCCTAGCGCCTTCAATTCACGGACCCAAGTGTCCGCCCGCTGTGCCAGGGCTTCCTCGGTCTGACTGATCATGCGCCATACCGGCACCTTTTCGGTCGCCTCGCCCAGAAGGTAGTGGCGCAGCGTGGCCTGGAGTCCGGCCAGCGTCGTCTTGTCCACGCGCAGCGCGCGGGTCAGCGGGAATTTCTTGAGCTGGGCGATCAGCTCGCTCCTGCCCAGGATGATGCCGGCCTGGGGGCCGCCCAGCAGTTTGTCGCCGCTGCACGATACCAGCGACGTACCCGCGGCGACGCTTTCCTGCATCATTGGTTCGTGGGCAAGACCGTAGGGCGCGGTGTCCAACAGGGTGCCGCTGCCCAAGTCGTCAAAGAGCAGCAACCCCCGCTCTTTGGCCAGGACGACCAGATCGACTAGGTTCGGTTCGTGGGTAAAACCTACCAGGCGAAAGTTGCTGTGATGGACGCGCATCAGGGCGGCGCTGTTTTCGGTGATCGCTGCATCGTAGTCGCGGATGTAGGTGCGGTTGGTGGTGCCAACCTCCACCAGCGCCGCGCCACTCTGGCGCATGACGTCCGGGATGCGGAATCCACCGCCGATCTCTACCAACTGGCCACGTGAGATGATGATCTCGCGCCCGCGAGCAAAGCACATGAGGATGAGGAGCACAGCGCCAGCGTTGTTGTTGACCACCAACGCTGCCTCAGCGCCAGTGAGCCGGCAGAGGAGTTCCTCGGCGTGAACATAGCGCGAACCCCGCCGTCCGGCCTCCAAGTCGTACTCCAGGTTGGAGTAGCCCAGGGCCACGGCGTCCATCGCGGCACGGGCCTCGGCGCTGAGGGGCGCCCGGCCCAGATTGGTGTGAACGATGACGCCCGTCGCGTTGATGGCCGGTAGCAGTGTGGGTCGCAGGCTGGTCGCCAATCTGTCCACGACGGCCCGGGACAGCGTCTCGGGCGAAGGGCCCGGTTCGCCGCCGAGTACGGCCTGCCGAGCTGCATCCAGGGCATCGCGGACGGCATCTGTGGTCAACTCGTGGCCCCATTGCATCACCAGCTCGGCGACAGGTTCTTCCTGCAGTAGGCGATCCACGCTGGGCAACTTGCGAAGCTCTTCTTGCAGTTCCATTCGTGACCTCGTTCTTTGCTATCTGCTACCCATCCCCTCTTAGCCGCACGATGAGCACTTCGATAGCGATAAAAATCAAAGCGATGATAAAGGCAAAAGCTAGGTTGAAGGCCCGAAGCGTCTGCAGCCAGGCCCAGGATGTCAAGCACAGCCCGCCCCAGGCGCTGTGGCGGAGGAAACGCCAGGGATCACGCTCGACGGCTTCGGGTACAAAGCGGCGGTTTAGGTAGGCGACGGCCGGAGCGAGCGTGGCGGTCAGCGCCACAAAGAGGAGCGCGAAAAAGAAGGTACGGCCCCCGGCATGATCTGGACCAACCTTGCCCGTGAGTTCGTAAAGTCCCCACCAACCCACCGCGGCCACGAGTACCGCCAGGATCGTGATGATTTTGTCCTGCATCCGCTATTCCCTCCGCGGCCCCATTATACCCCAAAATGAAGCAGGAGACCAACCGATAGCCCGGCGTCTGGGCGCCGGGTGTATCTCTTTCGGTGGAAGTTGTGTGAGAGGCTGGGCAAGCTGCCCGCCCGTTCCTCCCCAAGACGGGCGCCGTGACGAGAACACAGGCGACAGCCAGGCTCTTATCGAAGGTTGCTTGGGGTGAGTCCACGGTCTCTGGCTGCGAATCCTCGTTCTGTGCTGTCATCTCTTGTCCACGTGTGCCCAAAAAAAGAGCCTTGCGAAGGCGCCTTCGCAAGGCTTGCTTGTCTCGTCTCGACAGAGCTCTGTGGGCTACTCGCCTTTTGGTTTTTCCTGCATCGCTTCGCCGATGCCCGGCAGCGACTGGAGCGCCTTGATCAGGTCCACAC
>JASFTJ010000310.1:0-4278 GCA_050053615.1 Anaerolineae bacterium
GCGCCAAGCGATTGCGCACTATCAGGACCTTGGCGAGAGCGACGGAGTAGCCCGGCTCTACGCCCGTTCAGCGCGAGCGGCCTGGTACGGCGACGAACCAAAGGCTCTGAAGATTTGTCACAAAGGAATGGAAGCGGTGTCCGATGCTCCGGCAAGCCCCGGCCTGGCCCTCCTGCTACACGAAGCGGCCCGCGCCTACTTTTTCAACGGGCTCCCCGAGCCGGTCCGCCCTCTGTGCCAGCGTGCGCTAGAGATGGCCGGGCATTTCGATATGGTGGATGTACAGGCCGACGCCCTGGCGACGCTGGGCCTTTTGGAAGACCAGCCGCCTGAGGAGGCGTTGGACCTGCTGACCGAGGCGGTGGAACTGGCCGAAGCGGCAGGGCTACTATACCAGGCGACCCGGGCCCACACGAATCTTGCGCACGTCCTCTACAATTCGATGGTTGACCTTCAGGCCGCCCGAGACCATGACCGGCGAGCAGCAGAGCTGAGCCGCCAGCGGGGAAGCATCACCAGCCAGTTGCTCGGTCTGGGAAATGTGACCCACCTTTCTCTTTTGCTGGGAGACTTTGAGGAAGTGGAAGCAACGCTGCACAAGAGCCGTCAACTGCTGACCGAAATCGCCGATCCGGGCACAGCCGCGATCCACATCCGCATCAACGAGGCCATGCTGCTGCGCTGCCGCGGCGAGCTGACAGCCGCAGCCCGCCTGTTGCGGGCCAGCCAAGCTGAAGCGCGGCAACGGGGTGACCTCCAGGACCTGTTTTCGGCCAACACAGACTTGGCCGACATCCTGCTGGAAACCTGCGACCCGACAACCTCTGAAGCGGAGATGGCTGAAGCGGAAGTTGCGCTGCTGGAAGCGATCGAAACCGCCGAACGTGCGGGCTGGAGCAGCGTGCAACCGATCTGCCAGCTGTCCAGGGTGCGCACCCACCAAGGGCAGCTCAAAGCGGCCCATCGCCTCCTGGCACAGGCCAACGAGGGGTCGCACTCCCAGCCCTCCGCTTTTGACGAGACACACCTGATGTGGGCCCAGATGAGCCTGGCGGCCGCCGAGCGCCGTTGGTCGGAGGCGCTGGCGGCCATGGAATCCGCAGCCAGCTTTTACGCCCGTGCAGACATGCACTGGTGGCGGGCGCGTGCGCTCCAAGAGTCCGCTGAGCTGCACGCGTCGTGGGATGATCCGGGGCAAGCACGCGATCTGGAACGCGCGGTAGAGACACTACGCCAGGCGCGAGCTGTGTTCGAGGCAATAGGCGCCTCGGGTTATGTAACTTTCATCGAGAAGCGGCTGTCTGCGCTTCAGGCGGGGTAGTTCCGACGAAAAAAAGTCACCCTGATCGACGAGGTCAGGGTGACTTTGACTAGGTTCGTGAGATTGGCTAAAGAGGCTAGACGGGCGTGCGACGGGGTGTACCACTCAGAAGACCTTGACGACCCTCAAAGACCTCGTATACAGTCAATCCACCTTTCTCTATCTCAAAGCGGCGGATTGACTCATCGTGAGCGCTGCCTCTTGTCTTGAGCACCGCCACCGAGCGCTGCATCACACTATCGATCTCTACGTAGCGCAAGAGGATGACGGAATCCACGACAAAGGCAAGGCGCCCCTTGTCGCTGCGCACAAGGTCCGGGCCTCGGTCCTCGCTGAGCAAAAGCGCGGTAATCCCCTCACGGCGCAGACCGTTGATCAGGTGATTGTAGAAGGCGCGCAGCTCGACCGCATTGCGGGTCAGGGCTTGGAAGTGGGTTACACTGTCTATCACGGCTCGCTTGACACCCATATCACGGATGGCGCTATTGATGGGGCTGATGGGCGACTGGAGGCTGGACAAAAAGACCTGTGGGGAGGTAAATATCACACGCAGCTTGCCTTCTTGCTCAAGTTCGCGCAGATTCCAGCCGTGGGCCAGGGCGTCTCGGTACAGAGTATGGGGAAACTGTTCGAACGTGACCAGCAACCCAGCTTCGTCGTTTTCCGTCACGCCCTCGTGCAGAAACTGCATCCCCATCGTTGTCTTGCCTGTGCCAGGCGCTCCCTGGAGAAGAGCAATTGAGTTTGGGAGCAAGCCCCCATCCAGCATCTCGTCCAGACCCGGTACTCCTAGTCGCACACGCTCTTGCTCAGCCATTCCTTCGTCCTCCTTCAAGTTCGGTGACTCAAACCGCCCTATTATCTCACAAAGTCATCAAATGGTCAACAACCGCGCGTGCACTTGCCACGAGTTCAGGAGCCAGATCAAATACGGCTAGGCCGCGCCGATCGGCTTCGATGGCCTTTCGATCGCTGGGTAGAAAACCAAGTATCTCGAACCCGGGCAACTGTTCGGTAACGAACATTTTATCAGACTCGGAGGCGATCTTGTTGCCCACGGCATAGACGCGGTCAATGCCCAGATCTTGGGCCAGCGCGTGGATCGAGTGCGCGGTCTGGATGCTGCGGCGGCCCGGCTCGACCACGACGATAAAGGCATTCACCGCGCCGGCTGTGCCGCGCCCCAGATGCTCCACCCCGGCTTCCATGTCCAAGATCAGGACCTCGTCGCGGCGCAACAAAAGATGGGTGGTCAAGCTGCGCAGCAGGGCGTTCTCCGGACACAGACAACCTGTGCCCCCCGTCTTGACGGTGCCCATGGTCAGAATCCGGATACCATCTGCTGAAATGGCGAATCGATCGGGGATGTCGTCTACCCGGGGGTTGAGTTTAAAAAAGCCGCCAATCTCGCCCTTGCGTGCGCCGGTCCGCTCGTAGATCAGGTCCTCCATGTCTACAACCGGCGTGATGGCCGCCGCCTGCTCGGGGGGCACGCCACAGGCCGCCGCCAGGCCGGTCGCTGGATCGGCGTCGATGGCCAGAACTTTCTGGTCTCGTTTCACAAATTCATGGGCCAGCAGAGCGGCCAGCGTGGTCTTGCCCACGCCGCCTTTGCCGGTGATCGCCAGTTTCAGCACACGTTCCTCCTGGAATTAAGAATCTCTGTACACAATGGGCAGATACAGGATATGGGTCTCATAGTGGAGGATGACGTCGAATAGGAATGGAGTGTGGAGTTCCACCACCTGAGGATCGGGCTCGGTATCACGGCCCCAAAAGTTCACCCGGTACTGAATGTACTGGTTCTCAGGACAGTTTTTCGGGCATGTATTGCCCACAGCATCTTGGATGTGCTGTCCAGGGGCATCATACCCCTGCAGCGGCGCTCCCTTCCACTGACTGTCCGGGTCGTCAGGATAGGGGAAGCGCTTGGGATACCAATCACTGGCCAAGACCTCTGCACGGCTGTTCCCCATTCGTGTTTGGAGCGTGATGTAGGTGCCATCATCGGTCACAGCGTGCCAATCGATGATGTACCACCTGGTCCAACGCGAACCGCTGTCAAAGATTTCAGAGACAAAAGCTCCGGAGCCATAACGCTCACCCTGCCCCGGAGTATCGGGCGGAGCACCGGATGGCGCGGTATAGTCTCGACGATGTCCACCAAACAGCATGTTGGAACGGGCCAGGTAGACATTACGATCCACAAAGGGATCCGAGATACGATCGTCGTCCCAGACTACATATACATAGCCGCCAAAGATGGTGGGCCAGTCGGCAATCAAGGTGGAAGCGACGGAAGGATGCCGTTGCCGAGCATGAGGCGGCACGTCCAGCCGATAGTCCTCGTAGGTATTCACGTCGAAATCGTGAAGGCGTGCGTGGTCATTCACTACCACGTTGTTGCCCCCCACAAACTCGGTGGGTTTGCCCACGCTGCTGAACAGGCGGAAATAGATGTCCACATTATCGAATTCACCGCCATAGTTTCGCCAGTCGGCCCAGGTGACAAAGGCATTATAACTCTCCGAATCTGCCAATACCAAGCCGCTACTGGTAGCAGCCACATCTGGATCACTCTGCCACACCGGTTCACTTTGCCAAGAGCGCAGGTCGTTGTCGTTCACCTGCTCTTGCCCTCCCTGGTGAAAGACCACAGGCCAGGGGTACTCCCCATCCGGCTCAACCGTAATCGTCGTGTAATAGATATCGGGATCGTCGTTCACACCCGGGCCGCTGCTATTGCGGAAATCCTGCCAGACGATGTGCATCGTCGTCACCGGCACCAGGACCTCGCCCTGAGCCCGGCCAAAGGGCGTATCAAAGCTAATCACGATCCACTTCAACCACTGGTTGATGGCTACAGCAGGCGTCAACTGATCAAACCCGTTGGACGAATTCGCCGGTTTGTCGTTGTTCAACCGTATGTCCGTAACAAAGGTCTCGCCCAGGTCCTC
>JASFTJ010000311.1:0-4267 GCA_050053615.1 Anaerolineae bacterium
GATTGAGGGCTCTGTGAGCTCTTGGCAGCTGAGGGGCCTGCAGGGGAAATACCTGCAGGCCCCTCGGGCGTTGGGATAGACATAGCCAGTCCGGCAGCCGTTTTGACAAAACGTTGACCGCCTATCTCCCCAGACCTTGGGGCCAAGGTCTGGGGGGACCGTCGCCAAAGCCGCATTGACTTCCGGGCGGTTGTGCTACGTGGATTCCGATACGATTTTCACGAGCACCCGCCGCCGCCGTGGCCCGTCAAACTCAGCCAGGTAGACCCCCTGCCAGCTCCCCAGCACGGGCTGCCCTTTGCGGATCAGCAGCGTCTCGCTGTTGCCCACCAGCGTGGACATCAGGTGCGCCGGCGAGTTGCCCTCACCATGTCGGTAGTGTACATCGGGCACCATGGCCGCCATAGCGCGCACCAGGTCCCCTCGCACGTCGGGGTCCCAGTTTTCGTTGAGGGTTGCGCCTGCTGTGGTGTGGGGCACAAAGATGTGACAGACCCCTTCCTGCACGCCACTCTCGGCCACGGCCTGTTGCACTTGCGATGTGATGTCCCGCAGTTCGCTGTGGCTTTGTGTTCCAACTTTTAGTTCTATGATCATCGGTTGCTCCTTCCGTCGCGCTGGGTCATCATTTCTCGCAAAGACAGTCCCTCGACCATTGATTTCCAGAGCACCGGCTTGTGGTCACGTGATCCCTGTCCGTGATCGACGCAGGGGCGGAATGAAATCTGGCTGTGTCACATCGTTCGCGCCGGGACTGGTGTTGGCTCAAAAACGGCCAGTCTTGGGAAGTGCAGAACCTTCCCAACGCGCCTGGATCAGTTATGCTCTCTCCAAGCTTTAGAAGAACTTTTCACGACGGGGGCGGCTGCGAAGATCCCAGACGAGGAGGCCCGCCGCCAGCACTGCGCCTGCGCTCAAAAGCGCGACGAGCAAGGTGGGGAAAGCAGGCGGTTGCCCAGTGTTCACTTCAAAGGCATCCACGTTGTGTATGGCCTCTTCTCCCTCGCTGACCGTCAGACGCACGACGTGCTGACCGGATGTCAGTCCGCTGGCGATGGGCAGCCGGGCACGCCAAATGGTCGCTGGGGCTTGGAGATCCACGTAGGAACGGCCTTGCTCGTCCGTGGGCAGTCTGGAGACGTTGCGGCCGTCCAGTGTTACGAACAGACGCCCCCCTTGCCGCCCCCGGCGGGCGATGAGATCCACGGAATGCCCCTGGAAGGTGAAGGTCAGGCTGGCTCCAGGCTCCTTGCTTTCGATGAGCGCCTGTCCGCTGGCCTCCCCCGCGATTGCATTGTACCAAGCCGAATCGGCACGCACGGCAGGATTAGTCTCCTCAAAGTGCCCGGCCGGTGCGACGAACAGTGAACGGGTAGCATCCTGCACGGCATCATATACCCGGCGCGGCGTAAAGTCGACATCCACCATACGGAAGTAATAGGCCGCTTCCTCAGGAGTGTATTGTTGGCCGGTCTGGCGGAAATACCAGATGTTGAATACGCCCGCCCAGGGCCACTCCTGCCGGGCGAATTCGAGGCCCTGCAAGGTGTATTCAGCTTGCTTTTCCTCGGTCACGCGCTCCCAAATCAACTGATCGTCGCGAAAGGTCTCCGGCGCGGCGTTCCAACCATATTCGTTGAACCACACCGCTTTGTTCCCGTCGCCGTACTGTTTCATGATCTCACGCTGGAGTTCTACCCGTCGGAAATTGAGCACATGGGCAGCGGGAGGATCGTCGGGAGGCAGGTCGAAACCGAAGGCATTGGCCGAGAGGATGTCGAAATGGTCACCCGCACCAGCTTGGTACATTGCTTCCAGATAGTCCAGATCAGGCATAGAGCGCCACTTACCCGGTTCCGGATGGGGTTCGCCCAGGGTGATGGCCAGCGGCGCGGAGAGCACATAGATGTTGGGATCGGCTTCTTTGGCCCGCCGGTAGGCAATCTCTAGCATCTGTGTGTAGGCTAGGGGGTCCACAGCCTGCTCACCCCACTCGGGGTAGATGTTTGGCTCGTTCCAGATCTGGACGTACTGCACCCGGCCGCTGAAGTGTTTGACAAAGGCGTAGATAAAGTCGCCAAAATCCTGCAAGTTGATGGGGGGCGTTTCCGGCCGGCTTTCAGGAGGACGCGCCCAGGCAGGAGCTCGGTCCAGGCGGGCGATGACCTGCAAGCCGTGACTACGGTACAGGTCCACGATCTGGTCAAACTTGGCCCAACTGCTCTCCCCGCTGATCGGATCTATGAATTCACCCTTGCGCAGCGGTTCGAGTTCGGCCCAGGCGAACTGCTGTTTGGCCCAGCCCAAGCCCGCCTGCTGAGCCATTTCGACGGTGCGTTCGCGCTTCCAGGGTTCCACCTCGCGGGCCAGGAAAAAGTTGGCCCCGTAGGGATTGACGTCTGTGTTAGAGATCGTTCGTGGTGGACTCCACACTCGGTCCGTCGCTTGAGCCGAGAGTATGTGACGAATCACGACAAAGCCCAGCAGTCCGATCAGCGCCACCAGTGCTGCTGTCAATGCGATTGTTCGAAGGCGCACCATGATTTTCTCACCGTAGCCGTTCACCTAGGGTTTGTCGGAGAAACGGGTTTGGGTTCGTAGTAGGCGCCTCGCTCTGTGTGCCGTTGGCAAAGCATGCACTACGAACGGCTTCTCCGACAGGCTGCTAGAAGCCGAGAGATGCCAGCAACTGGCCAGCAAGTCGAGGCAGTATACCAGAATTTCTCCAAAAAGGCAATGAGCACGATTCAGGCCTTTTCCGCCACGAAAAAGAGGTAGGCTCCTTCTGCGTGGGGCAGCGGTTCCTCGTATAGGGGGCGCAGCCAGCGCTCGGTGAGGGCGAGGTTCCAGCGGGTAGGGGCCACGATCCAACGACCAAACAGCTTCTTGGCGATCAGGCTCGGCAGGCCAAAGTAATGCCCCAGGTCCAGGGCATCGAGCGCCCGCGTAGAAAAGTAGTGGAAGGCATTGGTCGGTTTCAGACCAACGTCCGCCAATCGCGCCGCCCACACCGCCGGCCCATCGCAGTGACGGTGGCGGGAGATGCGGTTGAAGTAACGCTCATAGGCGCGAGCCAGGCCCGGTAGCCCCAGTTTGTGAAAAAGCTGAGTGAAGAACAGCAACTCGGTGAATTGGTCACTGGGCACGCAAAAGATAAAACGCCCTCCGTTTTGCCCCGCGACAGGTTCGGGGCAACGGAGAACGCGGCTGATCTCAGCCATCACCGCATCCACGTCGAGGATGTGCTCCAACACCGAGTTGCTGACAACCGTGGAAAAATGTCCGTCGGGGAAAGGCAGGGAATCGCCAAGAGCGCGAGTCAGCACAGAATATCCCCCCCGGTCGCGCGCTTCGCGGAGCACAGCCGCGTCAGGGTCGATGCCGGCCGCCAGCTGTCTGGGAAAAGCGACCGAGGCAAAGTGCCCGTCGCCACAGCCTACATCCAGCACTGGTTCTTCAAGAGGCAATAGATCCTGGTAGTACCGTGCCTCGACAGCCCGGAGCAGGGCCCGGAAGGCGGGAAGCTCGCGGAGGTGGCGCCAGAGAAAGTCATTGTTGTTCATGACTGGCATCAGGTATCGGATATCAGGAAACCCGGTCCCCGACACCCGCCTCCCTGATACCCGCTTCGTGGGTCTCACCGACAAGCAGCGCCTCGAACAGGTCCTCGTACCCGCCCACCGTTCGTTCCAGACTGAACGCCTCCTCAATAAAGCGGCGGGGGCGCCGGTAGTCGTCAGGGCGTCGAAGAATGCGGAGAATGGCCTCGGCTAGGGCCTCGCCATCGCCGATGGGCGTCACCTCGCCCATGCCCATCATTTGGGGCGGCTGGCGCACGCCAGGCAGGTTGCTGGCGATGGAGGGCGTGCCGCAGAGCATGGCCTCAACCTGCACCAGACCGAACGATTCAGTGGAGTTGAGGCTGGGCACCACCAGCACGTCACACGCCGCGTAGAAAGCCGGCATCTGTTCCTGCGAAAGCACTCCCAGGAACTCCCAGTGCTCCGGTCCCAACCGCTCAATCATGGGCATCAGACGCTGGTAGTAGGCCTCCTCGCCCATCACATCCTTGTACTGGCCGGCAAAGAGGACCTTCAGGCGGGGGAATACTTCCAGCAGACGGGGCATCGCGTCGATGAGCACTTCGACCCCCTTCTCTGTGGCCAGTCGCGCCGCCATGCCAACCACGGGCCGTCTTGCCAGATCGTGCCCGGCGCGAAACGATTCGACGGCGACGGGATCGGGCGAGGGCATGATAACTGGCGGC
>JASFTJ010000312.1:0-4243 GCA_050053615.1 Anaerolineae bacterium
AAAGCGCGCACACAACATACAGTACCCGTTTTCTTTCGATTACCCTCTTTTCAGGGCAGTCATTCCTAATAGAAAATGTGAATTCCACGTGTCACAGAACTGAATTCTCTTGGAGCCGGCATGTAGTTTTTTACCGCAATAGGACTTTTCTATTCCTGATCTAGCCCCTATGCCAAGGAAGGCCCGATCTCTAGCCTTATATTACCATTAGAGCCTGGTTTTTGTCAAGATGCAGCTTCAACACCTTGCACCGCTCGATTTACTTCGGCTATCAATCTTTTCGATCACAAACCCCAAGAGAACGAGTCTGCTTTCTCACTGATTGTTGGAAACAGATCGATTTCCACTTCTCTCATCCTCACTGGCTGCCTCTGGCCCTCTGCCGTCAGCTAGATGTCAGCAAACAAACCAGCATGAGCTATATAATTAGGGTGGCCTGATCGGCTGACTTGTGTGAGCGAGAAAGAGCGCGTCTGACTCTTGCTGGCCTCTTTAGGGTAGAACGAGGTCGGACCAAGTTCGTAGGTTCGTAGGCGCGTTAACCTTCGACGTACTGTGGCTGGTCACAGCCAATTCTCTTTTCCAAAATGCCGTGTCGGGTTCAAAAGCACCGTTCATCTCAGATTACGAGGATGAACGTACGCTGATCGAATGCGTTCTTTGTTATAGGCAGTGGGCGCAACGTGCGTATCATCTCAATCATTCGGGAGCCGCCCCAGCTTGAGATGATACCAATGTGCTCTTCAGAATCGGAAGAAAGAGCGGAATCGGAACAGTAGGAGCAGAACGATGTCAAAACCAACTGGGATGCCAGATCGGATTGAGGTAGAGGTTTCTGGTTTCTTTACCACTCATCATCGCTTCGAGACATCGACTACGATATTGGGAGAGTTCACCTTCCCTGCCTTTGCCCGGGGCGGCATCTTTCGAACCATCGACGGGCGCGAGCTGGTCATGGAGAAGACTGGCTGGCTGAGCAGCAGGCACCAGCTGCTCGAAGGCGAGACGGTGCACAGTACCGCTGACCGAAAAGGCTTGCTCAGCCGCGACATCATCATCCGATACGACGGCCAGGAGTACCTGCTGCAACCCGAGGGGCTCTTTCGCCAAAGCTGGTACCTGAGCAATGCCGAGGGAACTGTGCTGCTCGAGATCCAGCCGCGTGGCGTCTTGAAACAGAGCGCACACCTCACCATGTGGGGGCCAATCGACGCCGACTTGATAGCCTTTGCCTACTACCTCGTCCACATGCGCCGGCAGGAGGAATCGGCAGCGGCGGCCGCGGCTGGCGGCGCGGCAAGCTAGCAGCCTGTCGGAGTGGAGCTAGCCGGGCTTCCCCGCTTCGCAAGTTCCCTTCGGGGATGTGCCTGGCCGGCACTGGACAGGCCACGCCCGGCAGTTTCCGACAGAATCGAACAGAACCGGCGGCGTGGGAGCTGGACTTTGCCCATCTGCTGGGTTCTCCGACAGCCTGCTAGCGCTGGAAAACCCCATGGATCACACAGACGTTGAGGCAACAGAGAGGTTACAAAAAGACGGCAACCAACAAGACCCTGCCGAACAGGGCGCCGAGGCCAAAGAATGAGACAAGAAAAGCAGTCCGAGAGAGCAAAAGTGAACTGGAACCAAGTTCTCATCTTTCTGGGCCTGACGTTTGGCCTGACCTATTTGCTCGATCTGTTCCTGTACCGGACGGTGGGCTATGGCCCCAACCTGGGCACTGCCCTTTTGCTGCAGGTTCAAATGCTGATCCCAGCATCGGTAGCAATCGCCTTGCAGCTCTTTGTCTTCCCAGACAGCCCCATCTACCGTCTACGAGAGCGGCCTCGGTGGTTCTACTACTTTTACCTGACATACGCGCTGATCTGCGCCGCCATTGCCATGAGCGTGGTCCTCTTCTCCCATACGACCTTTCAGACCATCGGCAATCTGATCGTCCAAGCCCTGAGTGTCGGGGGCCTGCTCTTCCTTGTCGTCCTACGGCTGGCTTCAGGGAAGGAGGCGTTCCATCACGCCCGCCTGCAAGGCGGCCGATTCTGGTACTATCTCATCTTGGGCCTCTTTCTCGTCGTTCTGTACAGCGCCATGACCGGGCTCAACGCCTTGCTCGATCTGGGCTCCCCCGTGAACGTCCGCGAGTTCCTGGAGCAGGCAACCGGCGGCCAACCAACGGGGCTGGAGACGGTTCCCGACTGGGCGGTCTTGCTCATCAGCGGTGTCCAGACCCTCGCCCTGGGTCCGCTGCTGGGACTGCTGATTGCCTTCGGCGAGGAGTATGGCTGGCGGGGTTACCTGCAGAGCGAACTGATCAAGATGGGCAAAATACCAGGAATCCTGCTACTGGGTGTCATCTGGGGTCTGTGGCACGCCCCGGTGATCATCATGGGCCACAACTTTCCCAACTATCCGCTGTGGGGTATAATCGTAATGACACTATACACCATCGGCTTGGCCTTTGTCCTTGGGTACGCTGTCCTCAAGTCAGGGAGCGTGTGGCTGGCCGCCTTCCTGCACGGGCTGAACAACCAAGTGGCATCGTTCCTGACGATCATGATCTACACACCCGACGACCCGCTTTTCTCTTTTGGCATAGGACTCTACGGGTTGGCAGTGTGGGCCGTCGTCGTCGGCGGGTTGCTTGTTTTGGATCGCAAGGAGTGGACCATGCCCACTGAACCGGCATGGATCGAACCGATAACATCTGTGGAGGAAACATGATCGAAGTTGAGAATCTAGTTAAGCACTATGCCCGGGTCAAAGCCGTGGACGACGTCAGCTTTCGCGTGGACCGAGGCGAGATCTTTGGCCTGCTTGGCCCCAACGGCGCGGGCAAGACGACGACCATCCGCACCATGATGGACATCATCAAGCCCGACAGCGGCACCATCCGGCTGATGGATCAACCAGTGACACAGGCAAGCAAGACACGCATCGGCTATCTTCCCGAGGAGCGGGGTCTGTACAAGAACTACAAACTGCTGGAATGTCTGACCTACCTCGGCACGCTCAAGGGCATGCCGCGCCGGCAAGTCCGCCAACGGGCCGAAGCTCTCCTGGCGCGAGTCGATCTGATCGAATACGCCAAGCGCAAGATCAAGGAACTCAGCAAGGGCATGACCCAGAAAGCGCAGTTCCTGGTCGCCATCGTCCACGACCCTGACCTGTTGATCATGGACGAGCCGTTCCAGGGCTTGGACCCGGTCAATACCGAGCTGCTGAAAACCATCCTGCTAGAGGAGCAAGCACAGGGCAAGACGATCATCCTCAGCACTCACAACATGAACCAGGTGGAGGAGCTGTGCGACCGCATCCTGCTCATCAACCACGGCCAAGCCGTCCTATACGGCCCGCTGGACGAGATCAAGGATCAGTACGCCGAAAACGCCGTAGAGCTGGAATGCGACGCGCTGCCTGATGACCTGCAGGGCGTGCAGCGCGTGGAGCAGCGCAACCATGCGCACGAGCTCATCCTGGAGCAAGAGACTTTGCCACAGATGATCCTGCGCCAGTTGGTGGATAAGGGGATAACCGTCAACCGTTTTGAAGTAGCCACACCACCCCTTGAGGAAATCTTTATCAGCGTTGTGGAGGGATCGCGATGAGACAAGTATTGATAGTCGCTGGGCAAGAGTTGCTGGTCAACATTCGACGTCCGGGATTCATCATCATGACGTTGCTAATCCCGGCGCTGGGGCTCGTCGGATTGCTGGCAGGCTCGGCCTTTGGCGGAGAGATCGGCAATTTCTTCGAATCCCAGTTCGCGCCCAACCAGCAAGGCATCGGCTACGTGGATCACAGTGGCCTGCTCACAACAGACCTACCCGAATACGCGGGGCGATTCACCGCCTATCCCGAGGAAGCATCGGCTCGGGCGGCTTTGTTATCCGAAGAAATCGACAGCTATTTCGTGCTACCCGCTGACTATCTGGAGACAGGCAAAGTCACAGTCTACAGCACCGGCGGTGGCTTCTCGACGTTCGCCGCGGCTGACAACGGCGAGACACGTGCGTTCCTGGTGGACCAACTCTTGGCAGGAAAGGTTGACGCTACCATCCAAAGTCGCGTCCGAACGCCCATGGATGTCGAACCAGTGACATTGAACGAGGAAGGAGAGGTGAGCAGGGAAAGCCCTTTCAGCTGGCTGGCTGACTTTGTAGTGCCCTACGTCTTTTCCATTCTCTTTGTCATCACTCTGTTCACCGCTTCGGGATTCCTGCTCCAGGGCGTCAGTGAGGAGAAGGAA
>JASFTJ010000313.1:0-4242 GCA_050053615.1 Anaerolineae bacterium
CTTCATCGAAATCGAGACGCCAATCTTGACCAAAAGCACACCAGAGGGCGCCCGCGACTACCTGGTGCCCAGCCGCACCCATCCCGGCCAATTCTTTGCCCTGCCCCAGTCGCCCCAACAGCTTAAACAATTGCTCATGGTCGCCGGGTTCGAGCGCTACTTTCAGATCGCCCGTTGCTTCCGCGACGAGGACCTGCGCGGCGACCGCCAGCCCGAGTTCACCCAACTGGACTTGGAGATGAGCTTTGTCGAACGGGAGGACGTACTGCAGCTCATCGAAGAAATGTACATAGGGATCGTGGAGGAAATCAGCGACAAGAAACTGCTTGCCAAGCCCTTCCCCCGCCTGGCCTACCACGAGGCCATAGAGCGCTTTGGCAAGGACAATCCCGACCTCCGCTTTGGCATGGAACTGGTCGACATCAGCGACCTGGTAGCCGACGAGGGCTTTGGCATATTCAGCCGCGCCGTGGCAGGAGGTGGACAGGTGAAAGGCCTGTGCGCCCAGGGATTGGCGGACTATAGCCGCAGGCAAATAGACGAGTTGGAAGAGTTTATCAAAACCCACGATGCCAAGGGACTGGCTTGGATAGCTGTGCAGGAGGACGGCGTGCGCTGCCCATTCGCCAAGTTCCTAAGCACAGAGACCATGGACGCCATCGTTGAGCGCCTTGAAGGCCAACCGGGCGATTTGCTGCTGTTCGTGGCCGACCAGCCCAACATCGTGGCCGATGCGCTTGGCCGCCTACGTGTTGAACTAGGTGACCGCTTGGGACTGCGAGATGACAGCGTTGTGGCCATGGCCTGGATCCTCGACTTTCCACTATTCGAATGGAACAAGGACGAGCAACGTTGGGATCCCAGCCATCACCTATTCACGGCCCCTATGCCGGAGGACATCCCCTTGCTGGACACCGATCCCGGTGCAGCACGCGGCCAACAATACGACCTGGTGTGCAATAACTATGAGATCGGCGGGGGCAGCATCCGAATCCACCGGCGCGAGATCCAAGAAAAGATCTTTGGACTCATTGGCCTCGATGTGGAAGATGCCAAGCAACAATTCGGCCACATGCTGGAAGCCTTCGAATATGGCACGCCACCTCATGGTGGCATCGCCCCGGGCATCGACCGGCTGGTGATGCTGCTGGCTGGTGAGCCCAATATCCGCGAGGTAATGGCCTTCCCCAAGACCCAGACCGCATCCGATCCGATGGTCGGAGCACCATCGCCTGTTGGCGAAAACCAGCTCCAAGAGCTGCACATCCGTCTTGCCGAGCCAACGTAGGGCAAACGTTGATTTCACGTTGGCCCGCCATAAATTCGTAGACTTGCGCATTTTTCGATCCTATGCTACTATAGCAGTCGATGAGTCCCTGCTGTGCACGTGATGTCTGGAGAGAGGTTTGAGCCAACACACGTACAAAGGGAGTCGATCTCCAAAGGGGATGCGATAGCCCCATTGAGGGCAAGGCAGTAACCGATGGGTAGACACCCACTTGGTTTGAGAGGTTCCAAACCAGCAAGGCACACGGCACGGCGGGGGCCTCTATCCCAAGAGCACCAGATCAAATTTGATCTGGTGATTTTCTTTGGATAGCCAGAATGGGTAGTCCCCCTCTTGGGTGTTGGTGATGCGGGAGAGGGCTGCTCAGCACTCCCGCAAATCCTACCAACACTTAACAGGGGCACTATCCCAGAACGAAAGCGCCAAAATCAGGTAACTCGCACTCACCAGCGACATACCATACATCCAAGTAGTCTACGCTGCAAAGGCCAGCAACCATGTCCCGGCAGATTTTGAACCTGAACGGTGACAACTGGCAGTTGGGTCAAGCCCCATCTACCGCCGATCCAAACCGCGCTGAGTGGGACGAGATCGCTCAGGTGGAGGAATGGCTGCCAGCGACCGTGCCCGGCAACGTCCGCGCCGACCTCATCCGTGCGGGCCAGCTGCCCGACCCCACCTATGGCATGAACTCGGCGGCTGCCCAGTGGGTGGACGACCACTGCTGGTGGTTGATCAGTGACTTTTCCGGCAGCCCCTCCCCGGCCAGACGGGCACATTTGGTGCTGCGCGGCATAGATTATGTCAGCGATCTATTCCTGAACGGCCATCATCTGGGCCGCCACGAAGGAATGTTCTCCCCCCAGATCCACGCGCTGGACCGACACGCGACGTTGCTCCGCGCCGAGAACCGACTGGCCGTGCGCATCGTCGGCTCTGGATGGCTGCCCGACAACCGAAGCACTGCTTGGGAAAAAGCGCTGAACCACATCGAGGCCAAGCTCAGCAAGATGCCAGGCCATTTTCCCCACCGCCGCGACACCCTCAAGTGCCAGATGGGCTTTGGCTGGGATTTCGCTCCGCCGCTGCGGACCATGGGCATCTGGGACGATGTGTACGCTATCGTGACCGAGGACGTCTTTATCCGGGATGTGGTAACGAGACAACAAGGCACAGGGGATGAGACAAGACTAACCATCACGATCGAGTTGGACGCCCGCCAAGCGGGCGCCGAGCAGCTTCGGTGCACGCTGTCCGGCGAGACCTTTGCGAGCGATCCGCTGGTTGTCGAGCAGCCCATTCAGACAATCCCCAGCACAAGCTGGCACACAGTCCAGGTAACTGTGCCCCAACCGCGCCTATGGTGGCCCTGGGACCATGGTCGCCCAGACCTCTACCGCCTGACGGTAGAAGTTTGGGATGGCGACCGACTCTTGGATTCCATTTCCGAGATGGTGGGCCTGCGGCAGGTGGAGCTGAAGGATTGGACGCTGTACATCAACGAGCGACGCGTCTATGCCCGAGGCGCCAACTGGGTGCCAGCCGACATCCTCCCCGGACGGGTTGGAGAAGACGATTCTCGCGCCCTGCTGACTCTGGCCCGCGAGGCCAACATGAACATGCTGCGCGTCTGGGGGGGCGGGCTGCGCGAAAAGCGCGCCTTCTACGACCTATGCGACCGTCTGGGTATCCTCGTCTGGCAGGAATTCCCCTTTGCCTGCGCGTTCATCACACGCTATCCCCGCTCATCGGACTATCTGCGTTTGGTCGCGGCGGAAGCACAAGCCATCATCCGCGACCTCCGGAACCATCCCAGCATCGTCCTCTGGTGCGGCGGCAACGAGTTCAGCCCCCGGCGAAATGCACCGCTGGTGGCTGCGTTGCATCGCGCCGTCGCCCAAGATCCCACGCGCCCGTTCGTGCCCGCCTCGCCTGCGGACGGAGACAACCACAACTGGCAGGTGTGGCACAATTTCCAACCGGCGACAACCTATCTCGACGATACAGCAGCCTTTGCCAGCGAGTTCGGCCTGCAAGCCCCGCCTGACGCGGAGGCTCTGCGTCGCTTCATCCCACCGAACGAACTGTGGCCGCCAGGGCCATCGTGGAGCCACCACGGCGCCGGCCTGGAAAAACTCTGGCGCTACGCCAAACCGTTCCTGACAAGCCAGGAGGTCACACTGGAGACCTTTATCCAGGCCAGTCAGCGCGCTCAGACTTGCGGCCTACAAGTTGCCATCGAGCACTACCGGCGGCGCAAGGCTCAAGGCTGTGGCGGCGTGCTCCTTTGGCAGTTCAACGAACCGTGGCCCGCCATCTCTTGGGCGCTCGTCGATTTCTTCCGCCAACCCAAACTCGCCTACGAAACGGTCAAGGGGCTCTTTGCCCCCGTTCTGGTCAGCCTGGACTATCCGCACAAGCGGTACCAGCCGGGGGACTCGTTTTGCGCTGACGTGTGGATTGTGAACGACAGAGCAGAAGCGCTGCCTGGCTGCCGCCTGGAGATAGCGCTACGTGACGGCGCCGGCAGGCCGGTGAATCGCTTCACGCGCAAGGTTCACATAGCCGCGGACTCGTCCAGGGTCGTGGGCAGTATCGACTGGACCCTGCCAGTCGATGGGGGCTGGCGACTGACCTGCCATCTGACCTTTGAGCAACAGATCGTGGCCACCAATGAATACGATCTGACCATACACGACGACATCCAGCCGACGGTCAAGCAACGGCTCAGGACCTGGCTCACCCGTCTGCTGCTGCCGTCCTGATCCGGCAGCATCGTCCCGGGGCCTGCACGCGAAAAAAAGTCCCCAGTTTGGCGCAGGGCTTGAGGCTCCCTCAGTCCATGAGAGACAATCACACTTTCTTACCCCATCCCTCGCGCAGCACCCTCAGGATGTTACCGCCCCAGATCTTTTGGATATGCTCCAAGCAATAGCCTTCGGCGAGCAAGTGTT
>JASFTJ010000314.1:0-4242 GCA_050053615.1 Anaerolineae bacterium
CCAGGCCATAGACATAGTCGGCCACCGGGATATCCACGTTATGGACTGTGAGGGCCGCCACGAGTTCCAGGAACAAAGGGCCAGCGTTGTCCATTGCTCCGAATGAAATGGAACGGTCCATCACTGCCGCTGCTTTCAGGTGACTCAGGGCATCTGCCAATTCCTCGGCCGGAAACGGGCGGAAGACACGCGGCTTGAGCAGCCCGGCTTTGATCCCTTCCTCCCGCAGCTGATCGACCACGACCTTTGCCGTCCCAGCCGTCGAGTTGGCGACTACCACCGCCACCTCTGCATCTTGTAGCTGGTAGGATTCGAATAGGCCGTAGGTGCGATCGAACTTTTGGTTAAATTCCTTTGCGACCTCCAGGATGGCTCCCTTGGCCGTTTCCATCGCTTCGACCTGCTGGCGCTTGTGTTCGTAGTAGTAGTCGTAAAAGTCCAGCGGGCCGTAGGTCTTGGGATTCTTCAAATCCAGCAGGGACCACTGGGGTTGATATTCGTTCACAAAGGCCTTGATGTCAGCATCTTGATAGATCTCGACGCGTTCGATGCCATGGCTGGTGATGAAACCATCTTGGCAGACCGCCACCGGCAGCAACACGTCGGACTGCTCGGCGATACGCACGGCCTGAATCAGGTTGTCATAGGCCTCCTGTCCGCTCTCAGAGAAGAGGATGATCCAGCCGCTGTCGCGCATGCCCATCACGTCCGAATGGTCGCAGTGGATGTTGATGGGGGCGGACAGCGCCCGGTTCACCAGACTCATCACGATCGGGCAGCGATTGGAAGCGGCAATGTAGAGGATCTCCCACATCAGCGCCAAGCCGTTGGCAGAGGTTGCGGTCATCACGCGCCCTCCTGCCGACGATGCACCGACGCAGGCGCTCATGGCGCTGTGCTCGCTTTCCACTGTCACAAACTCGGTATCCACTAGACCGTCAGACACATAATCTGCAAAGGTCTGGACGGTAGAGGTCTGCGGGGTAATGGGATAGGCGGCCACCACATCGGGGTTGATCTGCCGCATCGCCGTGGCGACTGCCTCGTTTCCATTCATTGCTTCAAACTTGCTCATCGTCTTACTCCTCGAACCTTCCTTCTTCGATTATGCGGATGCACAGTCGGGCGTCATCATCTGCCAATTCCGCCTCTGCCTTGCGGATGACCTTGGCATTGACGGGGCAGACCGCCGCGCAGAGGCCACAGCCCTTACAGTGCTCTAGGTCGAAACCGATCATTTTCTCTTCCTCGGCGTCCACCAGGATGCTGGAATCTGGACAAAACAGCCAGCATTGGAAGCAATGGGTGCAATCGGCCTCTCCACGAACAGGTCGGAAGGCCCGCCAGTCACCGGTAAGATACTCCACTGCATTTCCTGCTTCCAGGATCATCCCGCCGATCGGGATCTCTTTCCATGGTTTCAATTGTGTCACGATCTATCCCCCTTGAACTTGTTCTGCAGCGCGTCGCATGGCTCGGACGTTAGCCTCAAGGGCTTCCGCCGAGATTTTCTTGCCGAACCAAGCACGGATCTTGCCCGCCATCTTGTCTGTGTCGAGCAGGCCCGTAGCCTGGGCAAATGCCCCCAACATGGGAGTGTTGGTGATCTCGCGCCCGATTTCCTCGATGGCAATGTGGCTGGCGTCCACAGTATAGGCCTTTCCCGTGTGGAAACCAACGGCCTCCCGCACCTCAGCAGGGCTCATTGACGTGTTGACGAGTAAGCTGCCCTCTTTGTCGAGTCCCTCTGTCACCGCCACGCTTCCCAGAAGCGTGGGATCCAAGACCATCACAATATCAGGCTCTTCGACTTGGGAGTGAATGGTGATGGGCTGCGAGCTGAGGCGGGTGAAGGCCCGGATGGGCGCCCCCATACGCTCCGGTCCATAGTCGGGGAAGGCTTGGAAGTATTGGCCGCTGTCCATCGCCATTTCGGCGAGCAGCTTGCTGGCCGTGACCACGCCTTGTCCTCCACGGCCGTGCCAGCGGATCTCGATCAAGTCATCCATCTTTGGAAACTCCTTTCACCTTTCTTGCTGAATTCGTATCTATGGGTGTGTCACTTCAGTAGGTTACCACTTTGCGCTGGATCCTGCAAGTCTGTCGTTAACCATCGTCATGATTTGGGCAGCTTTACGCTGGGTAGGATCTGTGCTTGCCAACAGTAGGCTAACCACGATGAGGTGTGGTGCTCTGCCCTCTCCGCATCTATTCAAACTGGAATCGCCACACGGCTAGCCCAAAGAACGCCGCCGCGTATGCCAGTAGAATGCCGGCCGGCAGCAACACCGAGCCCAGCCCCTGGCCGCGGACGACAATGTTCTGCAGGCCGTCCATGGCCCAGGCAGTGGGCGTCACGTGACCGATGGTCGCGAATGCCTTGCCGGCGACTTCTAGCGGGAACCATGCCCCGCCCAGCGCCGCAAAGAGGAACATGGCGATGAGCGACCAGGTGATGACCTGCTCCTCCTTTGTCGAGAGAGCGCCGATGAGCAGGCCCAAACTGGCAGCCCACAGTGACAATGTGACTATCATTGTCAGAGTCGCCAGCGGCGCCCGAATATAGGCCACGTCGAAGAACAGTTGGCCCACCGCGGCGAGCAACACTTGCTGACAAAAGACGACGAGGAACATGGCCAGCACGTGGCCGCCAACCACCGTCGCCCGATGGGTGGGCGTGGTCAGCAGTCGCTTTAGCGCGCCCGTCTTGCGCTCCAGCACCAGCACCATGGCCGAGGTGATGAGCCCAAAGATGGCGAACTGGACCATCATGCCCGGCGACGACTGGGCGAACCCGCCGGGGGGCTCGGCTTTTTCGCTGGCCGCACCCGCAGCCTGCTCGGTGATCACCCGCAAGGGCGGCTTTTGCCATTTGGCGATGGCCAGGTCCACGGCCTCGGCCAGGTAGGTTCTCCGCGCTGCTTCGCTGGGAAATCCCGCCTGGGCTGCGTATTTGTCGACGCTGATGTGGGCCGTCTCCACGGCGCCAAGGAGGCGAGAGACAGCCGTCTCGATGCCGCTGTGAGCTGTCTGCCCGGCGGTTGAGGCCCGGTCGACGACGATGGTCAGTTGCGGCGCCTCGCCGGCCAGCGCCTGCTGGCCAAAGCCCTCGGGCACGACCAGGGCCGCGGCCAGAGCGCCGTCGCGGATCTTCTCGTCTATCTTTGCATCCGCTTTGTCCAGGGCGACCGGGCGCACAACGTCCGACGCCGCCAGCAGGTCCTCCAGATTGGCGCCCAGACTGCTGCTCTGGTCTTGGTTCATCACGCCCACTGGGAGGCGGGGATCAGCCTCTACGTCACCTGGACTAAAGATGAAGCCAAAAAAGAGGGTGAAGAGGATTGGCATCACTACTAAAAAGAGCGCCGATTTCCAATCCCTGATGATTTGTACCAGGTCTTTGACTGCCAGATCAACAAAACGCACGATAGCCTCCTACGCGAACCGCTTGCGGAACAGAATCACACCTATGCCAAAGAACAGCGTCCCCAGGCCCAGCATCACAGCCACCGGCGCGAGCACCTCGCCCACGCCTGCGCCTTTTAGCGCCAGCTCCCAGCCGTACATAGCCCAGCCTTGAGGCATGGCTAGCCGGACGGTGTCGAACACCTCGGGGATGTTGGGCACGCCGCCGGTGAACAGCCCGCCCAACATGCCGGTCAGGGTCAGGACACCGCCCATCACCGGCCCGGTCTGACGCGTGTTTTTGATGAAGGACATGAGCAACACGCCAAAGCCAGCCGCGACCACAATCAGCCCCAGTGTGACCAGGATGACTGGCAGGGGTTGGCCCCAGCTGATACCAAAAATGAGACCCGAGGCCAGTAGCAGGACGACGACCTGGACGACCAGGGTCAACACTACGGCCATAAACTTGCCGCCCAGGATGACGGCTTGGGATGTGGGGGTTGTAAAGAGCCGTTCCAGCGTCCCTTCTTCATCTTCGCGGATGATCGACTCGGCGGCGTTGGCGCCCATGAAAAAGGTGAAAAAGATGGTCATCGCGACCATGATGGTGCCGACGGTGCCCGCCTCCCCGCTGACGGGTTCTTCCGCAGCCGATGGAGATCGAGTCTGAAGAACCATCGACCCTTGGCTCCCGGCATCATGATCGTGACCGGATGACTCGAGCCAGGCCGCATAGTCCATGGCCGCTTCCTGGACGACCATCCCGCCAGCCGTGACATCGCGCGCCTGGAACTGCTGGGAGACAACATCGGCCGTGATCTTGGACCCGGCAAA
>JASFTJ010000315.1:0-4241 GCA_050053615.1 Anaerolineae bacterium
AGCGGCAGCCGCACCAACCAGATGCTGCCGCCGGTGATGACCATCGGGAAGCGTGTGTCGCCCGCGCCCCGCAGCCCCCCGGCAAAGATCATGGCCGCGGCCAACACTGGCTGGATCGCGCCCAGCACCCGCAGCGGCATGATGCCCAGCGCGACCACTTGCGGATCGTCGGTGAAAAAGCCCATGAGCTGTGATGGGAACAGGACGATGGCCAAACCAATGACCGACATCAATCCAGCGCCCAGCCGATAGGCCGTGTAGCCCCGCCGTTGGGCGTCCTCCGGATCCTCGGCGCCCAGACCCTGGCCCACCAGCGTGGTGGCTGCCAGGGCAAAGCCAAAGCCGGGCATAAACGACAGAGAGAGCGTATTGATGGCCACCTGCTGGGCGGCATAGGCCACCGTCCCCAGCTCGGCCAGGATGCGGGCAAAGACCATGTGCCCCGTACGGAACAAAAGCTGCTCCATGCCCGTCGGCAGACCGACACGCAGGATGCGGCGGATGAGATCCCAATCGGGTCGCAGGCTTGTGAGCCGCAGCCGGATGCCGGAGCGCCCTTTCAGCAGGATGGTGATGACGAGCACCCCGCCCACGAATCGGCCTGTAGCCGCCCCCAGCGCCGAGCCGACAACGCCCAACTTGGGAAAGCCAAAGTGACCGTTGATAGCGGTCCAGGCCACCACGATGTTTAGTATGTTGACGACCAGCATGACGTACAGCGGCGTCCGGGTGTCGCCCGCGCCGCGCATGCTGGCGTTGCCTACGAACATCAGCGTCGAAAAAAAGAAGATGCTGGACACCAAGCGCAAATAGTCGCTGCCCAGGCCGATCACCTCGTTCTGGGCCCCCAGCAGGGTGATGGCCGGTTGAGCCAGCGCCACCCCCAGGGCCGTGGCGATGGCGCCGATGAGCGCCCCCAGCAACATTGCCTGGCGCAGAACTTGGTCCGCTTCCCTCGGTTCCCCTGCGCCGATGAAACGGGCGATGAGCGCCGTTGCCCCGGTGGCGATGGCGCCAAAGAGCGTCATGGCCATAAACACCCACTGATTGGCCAGGCCAACGGCGGTCAGCGGCGCTGCGCCCAGATGTCCCACCAGGAACGTGTCGACCACGCCAACCATCATACTCAACAACTGCTCGCCTGTAGCCGGCAGCGCCAGTTGCAACACGTCCCGGCGGATAGCCGCCTGACTGAGCTGAGGCCGGGTCGAGCCAGCAACTCGGCGCGATAGGGTCAATGATTTCTGATTCATCGCATCACACAAAGGCTCGCAGGGCATCGGCCACGCGAATCAAGGACTCTTTGTCAATAGCAAAGTACTTGGCGTTACCCTCGCGTCGAGTCTTGAGCACACCGGCCGCGGCCATCAGATTCAGGTGACGTGAGACAGCCGGTTGCGAGATGTCCAGTTGATCCACAATCTCTTGCGCGTACAACTCCCGTTCCCGGAGCAGCGCGAGAATCTGTAGCCGCGTTTCGTCGGCCAGGGCCTTGAGCGGCGGGTACAGCGACGCACTGTCCACGGCGTCGGGGCTGGCAGGTGTGGATAGGCAATTGTAGAACAGGTTTAACTTGTCGCCGTGATGGGTGTAAGCTACGTACGGCCCAACGTGGCACGAGGGGATGAACGTCACCGTAGAGATGGCAGGCAACAGCTCGGCGAGCCCCTCCGGCACCAGGCGGCCGGTGATGGTGGTAAAAAGGTCCGGAAATCTTGGGGTGTAGCGCTGCGCCCGGTGGTGGGCCACGCTGCGCTCCATCAAGGACCGTGTGGCTTTAAATGTGTCGGCGTAAAACTCGTGCCAGAAACGGTCCAGGGTGGTCAGCAGTCGAGTTTTCAATTTGTCACCATCGCGCACCAGCGCAGCCACGACCTCCGGCGCGATCTTGGACGCAATGTCATCCAAATAGGCAGCCCATCGGTCCTCGTTATCCAGCAGACGCAAGAGTTCGGAAGGCGGAGGCGGCGGCGTGGCGCCTCGGGCCAGGGCCTGGAGTGCGATCAGCTGGTAGTCGGCGCCGGGGATGTCGTCCAGACGCATCATCAATTGATCAAAGCTCAGGCTGAAGGCCTCGACGGGCAGGTGGGCCGTCAGTTCGGCTGTGAAGCGCTGATACTTGCCGGGGAACGTGACCAGCAAGCACAACTCGCTTAGCAGATCGTCCGGCATCCGCGCACGCGTTTCACGCAGCCAGTCCCCCAACCCCTCAAAGCAAGGAACAGCACACACCAGGCCGATGGTGGCCAATAGACTGTGTGCCAACGATACCCTGTATTCGATTCTCAGCGGCGAAGGGCCTTCCAATATGTCAGGCATCGCATAGTCCTATAGCTAACGCGCCCCAACAGACGCTTTCAGGGAAGAAAGGAACACGCCCCCTTCCTCTGACTGCCCCTGCCTCGGGGCAATCATAATTTTATAACAATATAATTATACTCGAAAATACGATCTGGTCAAGTCCGGGTTGCGGCGGCGTGGCCTGTCCTGTGACGACCAGGCACATCCCCGAAGGGGACTTGCGAAGCGGGGGAGCCGCCTCTGCTGGAGAAAAAGTCACTAGCTCGCCGAGGTCTCCCGACCGAGGCGTTGGACTTGCCATCGCCGGCGCTAGGCCGTCCGGCGTTTCAGCGCGGTGATGATTTTTTGATCGGCTACGGGGAAGGCAAAGTCTCCAAGTCCGTCGAGCGTGACCCAGCGCAGTTGGCTGCAACCCAGACAGTGAGGGGTGCCACTCAACCATCGACACTCAAAGGCGTACAGTGTCATATGAAAGTGGGTGAACGTGTGGTCGATGGTGCACAAGAGATCGCGGATCTCGATCTCGATGCCGAGTTCTTCGTCGATCTCGCGGTGCAGGCAAGCAGGCAGGGCCTCCCCGGGACGGCGCTTGCCGCCGGGGAATTCCCAGAGCCCCCCCAGCATCCCATCCAGCGGACGTTGGGTGATGAGAAATCGGCCATTCGCATCCCAAATGACGCCAGCCGTCACATCCCGATGGGGACGGGTCCCGCGTGTGGCGCGGATGGGCAGCGCGTTCTGAATCCCCTCCTGTCGAGATTGGCACAAATCCCCAAGGGGACAAAGCAGGCAGTGGGGATTGGTGGGGGTGCAGATCGAGGCGCCCAGATCCATGAGCGCCTGGTTAAAGTCGCCGGCTTGACCGGGAGGAAGCATGGCCGTCGCCAGCTTTTCCAGGCGCCGCTGGGTGTTGGACCGGCCGGGGTCGTCATCAATGGCAAAGAGACGGCACAGAACACGGCGCAGGTTGCCATCCAGGGCTACGGCGTCCTGTCCAAAGGCGATGCTGGCGATAGCGGCGGCCGTGTAGCGGCCCACGCCGCGCAGGCGCAGAAGCGATTCGGCGGATTGGGGGATGCGCCCGTTCAGGTTCTCCATGACCCATCGCGCAGCCGCATGAAGGTTCCGGGCGCGGGCATAGTAGCCCAGTCCCTCCCAGGCTTTAAGAACGTCATCGAGAGCGGCCGTTGCCAACACTTCAAGAGTAGGGAAACGGATCAAGAACCGCTCATAGTAGGCTTTCACAGTCTCGACCCGGGTCTGCTGAAGCATAATTTCGGCCACCCAGATGGCGTAGGGATCTCGGGTGCGGCGCCAGGGTAAATCGCGCTGGTGGCGCGCGTACCAGGCGATCAAACGCTGCCCCATGGCCACCAGGGTCTCTGCCTCGTCAACGTCATGCCACGTTGCCATAGTGGCTGTACTATACCGTGGAAAGGGCCAGAGGTCAAAAAACCGTCCTCCCTAAGCAAAAAATGGGGCCGGATGATCTTCTGTTCATCCTTCACGGCCACCGCGCCGAAACGGTTTTGGGGGCTTCGACAAGGCGACCGGACATGCGACCCCGGCGCGCATCCGACCTCGAGTCGGCGCTCCCATCGAACCAGATCTTTGCCTCCTACTCCCGTCTGTGGTATACTCTTTGCGTCCGCTAGAGAACAACGGCCTCGCAACTCTGACCCAGTTCGAGGTCGACCCCGGTGCGGTGGACATCCAGAAAAGCAGTTGCCTAGCACAAGAATCCATCCGCCGCAAACGACGGGTTTTCCTTTGATCCTCGTATGCAAGCGAGAGCAGTCATGCCGAGACTAGCACAGGATCGCGCCCATCTGCTGGCTCAGGGAGAAATTGCCCCCAGCGCAAGCCAGCAGATGGATGCTGCCTTCCCCGCACTCTGGTTCGACCGACCGGCAGCACAAATCAAGGCTCAGTTGCGAGAA
>JASFTJ010000316.1:0-4230 GCA_050053615.1 Anaerolineae bacterium
GGCGCGCATCCGGCGCGATGTGTCGGCCTTCCTGCGGATGGTCTGGCGCAGCGGTGCGCTTTTCGGCGCTACCCCCGAACAGGCCTTCTACGTCAAGTGCGACGAAGAACTAAACCCGCCCGAGGTGCGCGATGCCGGCCAACTGATCATCGAAGTCGGCCTGGCGCCTGTCAAGCCGGCCGAGTTCGTCATCTTCCGCATCAGCCAGTGGGCCGGGCCAAACGCCGAGACAGCCTGACAGACGTAACACGCAACACCTAACACGTGAAACGTAAAACACAGAACGCAAAGGAGAGATAAATCATGGCAAATGGAAGAACAGATCCCCTGGTTGGGTTTCATTATGCCGTCGAGATCCAGGGTATGGTGACCGGCTACTTTACCGAATGCTCAGGACTGGGGTCCGAGCACGAGATCATCGAACACAAGATTGTGGACGATAACGGCAACGAGGTCATCATGAAGATACCGGGCCGATTAAAGTGGGAAAACGTCACCCTGAAGCGCGGCATCACCGACAACATGGACATCTGGGACTGGCGCAAGACAGTCGAGGATGGGGACGTCGAATCGGCCCGGGCCAATGGCTCCATCGTGATGTTCGATCAGCACCTCACCGAGATGGCTCGTTGGAATTTCGAAAATGCCTGGCCACTAAAGGTCAGTGGCCCCTCGGTGAAATCCGATTCCAACGAGATCGGGATTGAGGAGTTGACCATCGCCCACGAAGGGCTGTGGCGCGTCACCTAAATGACTGCCGCCTCTGACAGATGGCTTATGGCTGATAGCAACCCGCCATCCGCCATCGGCTATCAGTTGGAAAGGCGGCAGTCTCGGTCGCTCCAAGGAGAGTGCCTATGTTACAGACAGAGTTCGAATTCACGCTGCCGAAGGGGTACGTTGACGAGGAGGGCAATGTCCACCAGGAGGGCACCATGCGCCTGGCCACGGCCATTGACGAAATCGCCCCCATGCGCGACCCGCGGGTCAAAGTCAACGAAGCCTATCTGACGATCATCCTGTTGTCGCGCGTCATCACCCGGTTGGGCACGCTACGTCACATCAACCCCCGGGTCATAGAAAACCTCTTCTCAGCCGACTTTGCCTACCTGCAGGATTTCTACCGCCAGATCAACGAGAACGGTCACACCCAGGTAGAAGTCGTCTGCCCAGAGTGCCAGCACCGTTTTGAATGGGAGAGTGTCCCGCAGGGGGGGTGATTGTCTACCCGCTCGATCGCCTTTACGAAGAAATGGCCTACATCGCCTACCACTTTCACTGGCCCTACAGCGAGATTATGCACATGGACCACCAGGAGCGCCAGCGCTGGGTAGACGAGATCGCAGCCATTAACACGCGACTGAACAGCATGGCGGAGGAGGGATCATGACCAGACGCATCGGGGCGGCCGGCCGCCGGGCGCTCGACCTCGCCTTGAACCGGGTGGAGGCAGGGCGCACCGGTCGTGCCCCGGCGCCGGCCCGCTTCCCCATCCGCGCAGCCCCCCTGCCTTTCCTGCAAAGGGCTGCCCCCAGCCCACCGCCTGCGAGCGAACCACAAAATGGCGGCGGTTCACAGCTTACGCCAGCGGAGGGGGCGATCGAGCGGGAGACGCCTTCACCCTCCCCAAAAGAGATAGCCGATCGCGTTTACCGCCTTTTCTGCCAGGACTTGCGACGGGATCGTGAGCGACGAGGCCGCTGGCGCTGAGCGGTCGGCAGTCCATACATAACACGCAGCGCGCAACACACAACAAGGAGTAAGTATGGCCTCAACAGGGCAAAGAGTAGATCCACACGCCGCGTTTCGCTTCGCCGTGCAAATCGGTGGCATTAACGAGGCGATCTTTAGCGAGTGCACGTTGCCCCCGCTGGAAGTAGAGATCCTCGAGCAAAAAGAGGGAGGCTACAACACGGGAGTGCACCAGTTGCCCGGCCGCGTCAAGCCGGGCCGGATCACCCTCAAGCGCGGTGTAGCGCAATCGAATGAACTGCTGAAATGGTATCAAGACGTAGTCGGTGGCAAACTCCAGGCAGCCCAGCGACAGGTTTCGGTCGTGATGTACGACTCGATGCTCAGCGAGATCATGCGCTGGAACTTTAAGCGGGCTTACCCCATCAAGTGGACCGGGCCAACGTTCAAGACCTCTGAAAGCGCGGTCGCTATCGAAACGCTGGAACTGGCCTTTGCCGAGGTCTCGGTCGAATAGCCAGGTTTCACTGATGGCCTGTTCGTGCCATTCGTAGTGGAAATCCAAGCGTTTGATAAGAGTGTCTGGTAGTGAAAGCCAGGCAACTGTGTGATTGCTCCTGTAAGGGAAGCGAGCATATTGGTGCGGGAGATGGTTAACCCACTCATCAGGCTGACAAAAGATCATCGGACCCCCAGGGCGAAAGGTTATGGCCGACGCATTGGGATGCGTTGGCGACGAGGCACAGAGATGCTTCACCGGCATCTCGCCTCAAAAACCGGCCTGCGTCGGCGCATCGTCCAACGACTCAAGCCCCAACGGATGTTTAGGGTGGTTGAGCGTCAACCTGTTCAGACCGGTTACCAGCACATCGCCCGGTCGTTAGTGTGGCGCGTCGCTCAGCAGCCTGCGGCATCTGGCGGATTGCATCGTCCAAGCCAGATACTAGAACGTATGCGCCATACGCTGGCTAGCAAGCTGGCCCCAACCGTTGAGCCCGCCTCGCCCCAAGTCGGGACACGGGCCACGACAGATGTCGAACCCACGTCTGCGCGTCCGCCGGTCCGTCCTGCCTCCCGGCCGGAGATTGCCCAAAAAAGTCCGCCGGCCACGGCCCGCCCAAAGCGGTGGGCGGCGAAGCGGACCGTAGTCGAACTCGGAGTCCAGTCGCGCTCTGACCATGGCGAACCGGCCTCGCCGGTTTCCAAGATGAGAAAAGTACACCCCGAGACTGGCTCGCCCGGCATTGGAACGGAGGCGCGTTCCTCATCGGCCAGACCCATCGTCCAGCCAAAGAGCGACGAGGAGCAGAACGACCAGGAAACATGGATGGCCGCAACCCCACCTGTCGAACCGGACCTATCCCTGGAGGCTCCGCCAGAGACTGTCCTGAGCCCTTCGATTTCACTCAGGACAAGCCCTTCGATGTCACTCAGGACAAGCCCTTCGATTTCACTCAGGACAGGCCCAGTCGAAGGGGTGGAAGAGACGCCAGCCCAAGCGCCAGCCAAACGTCCGACCGTTCGACTGAGCGCTCACGACAAAGCCCGGCCAGTACCGGCGCATGCGCCAGCAGCACCGACCAGCCCATCGCCTCAGCCGCCCGCCACTGCCGAGATCACACAACATGCTAAGCCAGTCCGCCCGATGATCGCCCGGCCCGCCCCCCTCGTCTCACCGTCGCCATTGCCTGGCGCGCGTCGCCCCATTCAACGGCAGCGCGCGCCAACGGGGCTGGCAAAGGCCACTATCGCCCCGCACCGCTCAACCGGGTCGACCCCGGAACTGGCTCAAGCCCGACGCGCTGGGGAGAAGAAGCCAACGCTTGTGGCACGCCAGCCCATCTCCAAAACCAGCGCCGACTCTTTCTCTGGCAAGCCAGAGCCACCCGTCCGGTCGGTACAGGGAGAATCAGATCTGCCGCGTCACGACTCAACCGCTGGGCGGACCGAACCGATCAGGCGTTGGGTAACGCCCACCCCCGAGTCGCCAACGCTCGTGATGCGCCAGCCTGTTTCCAAAAGGGCAGACGCCGACGCTCGCACTGCCAAAGACTGGGGAGAACCAACCCTGTCGTATCACGAGCCAACCGCCGGGCGAGATAGAGGACCCCGCGAACCGGTCGGGTTACAGCTAGCGCGCCAGATTGCGGACAGGGTAAAGGCCAGACGCCCGAGGCCTCCACAGGTCAGGTCACCTTTGATCTCCAGGGAGATCAAGCTCAAAGTGCCGGGGGCAAGGCTGCGGACAGCGCGCCCTGCAACTGCAACCACATCGGGGGCTATGCTGGCGCGCCCGGCCAGGGAGGTGCGTGACGCGCCGGTGACGCCTGTCCTGAGCCCAGCCGAAGGGCCATCGCCGCAGGCACTGCTCGATCCGACGGCGATATGGTCTGCGCCCTCTCTGCGCGAATTGCCCCTGGTGAACGTGGCTACGCCCCAGAGCGTGAGCACGCCACAGGCCAGAGGGAGAGGGCCGACGACGCCCGCCGAGCCTGTCCTGAGCCCTTCGATTTCACCCCTGGTCCTTTGGCCCAGGGC
>JASFTJ010000317.1:0-4224 GCA_050053615.1 Anaerolineae bacterium
TATCTCAGGCCCGCTCTGCCGCCATCGCCGCTGCCGGACATCTGCTGCCATGGAGCAGCCCGCCGCGATGCTCGAGTATGTCGTCGCAAAGTTGAAACGACTTCCTTGGGCCGCCTGCCGGCAGAATTGATACTTGCGCCCGGTCGGCGCGAATAGTTGACAAGCTTACTCCATTATTGTATCATTGCGCTTCAGAGGAGGATACTGTGATGCGAATCTCAACACGGGGTCGATACGCGTTGCGAGCTATGGTAGACCTGGCTCTGCACGCCGACGAGGCACCTATTGCACGCCGCGACATAGCGACAAGACAAGAGATCTCGGCCGACTATGTGGCCCAGCTGTTCCAGGCCCTTCAATCCGCAGGGCTGGTGGAAGGGGTAATGGGGCCGGGCGGAGGGTATCGCCTGCTTCAGGATGCTGACACGATCAGCGCGGGCGATATCGTTCAAGCTGTGGAAGGCCCAATCGCCCTAGTGCATTGCACCCTGTACGGTCCGGACGAGGAGCCTTCATGCAATCGCGTGGATAGCTGTGTGGCCCATCTGCTCTGGAAGCGACTTACAGAAACCGTGGCAGGGATACTGGATTCAGTCACACTGAAGGATTTACGTGAAGAGGCACAACAGCTTTCCCAGACGTAAAGAGAGAACTGATGCAATGGCAAGAATCTACAGAGACGTCACCGAGACCATAGGCAATACCCCGCTGGTGAGACTGAGTCGCGTAACGGAGGGATTGCAGGCGACCGTGCTTTCCAAGCTCGAGTCCTCGAACCCCTTTGGCAGCGTCAAAGATCGCATCGGCGTGAGCATGATCGAAGCCGCGGAACAAGAAGGCATGATCGGAAAAGACACTGTGATCCTGGAGCCCACGAGCGGCAACACAGGCATCGGGCTGGCCTTTGTCTGCGCGGCCAAGGGCTACCGGCTCATCCTGACGATGCCCGAAACGATGAGTCTCGAGCGGCGCCGCCTGTTGCAGGCCCTGGGAGCAGAACTGATCCTGACGCCGGGCACAGAGGGGATGCCAGGTGCGGTGCGCACAGCTGAGGAGATGGCAGCGGAGGACCTCCGCTACTTTATCCCTCAGCAATTCAAGAATCCAGCCAACCCGGAGATTCACCGGCGCACCACGGCCGAGGAGATTTGGGACGATACCGACGGCGAGGTGGACATTGTGGTGGCCGGTGTGGGAACCGGCGGAACCTTCACCGGCGTCGCCGAGGTGCTCAAGCGCCGGAAAGCCAGTTTTCAGGCAATCGCTGTGGAACCGACTGCTTCCCCAGTTCTCTCCGGAGGAGGGCCCGGGCCGCACAAAATCCAGGGCATCGGCGCGGGCTTTATCCCTGACGTGTTGCGTGTGGACCTGCTCGACGAGGTGATCCAAGTAGAGGATGAGGATGCCGCGGTCACGGCCCGTCGTCTGGCCAAGGAGGAAGGCATCTTGGTAGGAATCTCTTCTGGGGCAGCCGCCTTTGCTGCCCTGCAGGTGGCAGCCAGGCCGGAAAACGCAGGCAAGCTCATCGTCGTCATTCTCCCTGACACAGGGGAGCGGTATCTGAGCACAGGTCTGTTCAACGGGGACTGAAGGCAGTACTTGGAGTGGTTACCATCTGACTGACCTTGGCGCTGCTTTCGAGACGGAGAGTCGCCTACCGCTCCCGCGCCAAGGATTGTCAGCTGCTAGAAAGGAGGCAAGGGGACTACTGTGTCAGAAATTGCTGCGGAATCCATGAAACCCCAGCCTCGGTCCACATCGGCCCAGATCACCTGGGCGGATCGATGGGACCATTTTCTGGCCCGGTGGGGCGTCAACCGCATGGGTCATCGGGTCGAGCCGGGGTTATACACCCTGGGCAGCCCAACACCCAGTTCGCCGGTGTTGGTCACGGCCAACTATACGCTCAGCATGGACGCCCTGCGGTCGGCCCTAACCGGGATAGACAGTTACATCCTGGTTCTGGACACCGAGGGCATCAACGTCTGGTGTGCAGCAGGGAAGGGGACCTTTGGCGTCGACGAACTGGTACACCGCATCGAGACCACCGTACTTTACAATGTCGTCGACCATCGCCGGTTGATCTTGCCCCAGCTCGCCGCATCTGGTGTAGCCGCTCACGAGGTCCGAAAGCGGTCAGGGTTCAAAGTGGAGTACGGGCCTGTCCGGGCAGCTGACCTGCCCCAATATCTCAAGACCGGCCAGGCCACCCCAGAGATGCGGCGGGTGAGCTTTACGTGCCGCGACCGCCTGGCCCTGATCCCCATAGAGCTGGTTCACGCCGCATGGCCAACACTGATAGCAGCGTTGGTAGTGTACTGGGTCGGCGGTCCTCTGGCCTCTGCGGCCGTCGTCACCACCGTTCTGGCCGGCATAGTCCTGGTCCCTGTCCTGCTGCCCTGGCTCCCGACCCACGACTTTAGCAGCAAAGGGTTCTTTTTGGGCGCGGTGGTCGCGCTGCCGTTCGCGCTCGCGGCTTTTGCGCGCCATCCGGATCAAGCCTGGTGGCTGCGGCTCGGCGCAGCGCTGACCTTGCTGCTGCCCTTACCGCCGGTGACGGCCTTTCTGGCTTTGAACTTTACCGGCTCGACAACGTTTACCTCCAGGACTGGGGTTCGAAATGAGATATTCCGGTACGTGCCCATCATGGCCTGGACATTTGGGATCGGCATTCTGCTGACCCTCATCCTCTTTCTGGTGAAAACTCTGGGAGCATAGCCATGTTTAATTCGTACACAACCACCACATTGCGCTACGAACCAGATCTGTGCACCAATTGTGGAATGTGCAGCATCGTCTGTCCGCACGGCGTGTTGGCTCCAGGCCGCCGCGCGGCCCGGCTCATCCGCCATGCAGCTTGCATGGAGTGCGGCGCCTGCCAGCTCAACTGCCCGGCAGGCGCCATCACCGTGGATAGTGGTGTGGGATGTGCCGCCGCCATGATGCGTGCTGCCTTGACCAGAGGGAAAGAAGCCGCCTGTGGACCCGAGACGACGTCAGCCAGTGGCTGCTGTGGACAAACATAGACAAAACGCACACCCATGTTCCCTCTTTATCCCGCTGAGGCGACTGGGTTTTGCGCAGTCTCGGTTCATTCGAAGGAGAGGCGCTGCGTTTGGCTCGACAGTTAGTATGATTTGGGTAGGACAGCAGGAATACGCACAAGCAACAAACGATATGGACAGGAGCAAGTAGACGTGCCAAGGCTATTGAGCAGAATGAGGGAAGATATTGAAACCGTCTTTGCCAAGGATCCCGCCGCCAAAACTATCTGGGAGGTGTTGGTGTGCTATCCGGGCCTGCACGCCATCTGGTTGCACCGCTTGGCTCACGCGCTGCGGCGGCGCAACCTTCTCTTTCTGGGACGGCTGGTTTCGCATCTCAACCGTTGGCTGACCGGCGTAGAGATCCACCCTGGCGCTGCGATTGGCCGACGATTCTTTGTCGATCATGGCATGGGAGTGGTGATTGGGGAAACTGCAGAGATCGGTGACGATGTGCTGATGTATCAAGGCGCCGTACTGGGTGGCACAAGCCTGGAGAAGACAAAGCGGCATCCTACTATTGGGCACAACGTGGTGATCGGCGCCAGTGCGACGGTGCTGGGCCCGATCACTGTTGGGGACAATGCCCGGATCGGCGCCGGTTCCGTGGTGATCAACCCTGTACCAGCCGGGGCGACGGTCGTGGGCGTGCCGGGCCGTATGGCAGGGCGACAGTCTACAGAGTTCGGAGCCGAGCTGGAGCATGGCCAACTGCCCGACCCGGTGCTGCGGGCGCTCAGTGAGACTCTTGACCGGCAAGGTCGCCTGGAAGAACGGATGCATCGGCTCGAGCAAAGGCTGGCCCACACCACAACACCGACGGAGGCAGCGGCTCCATTGAGCGCGTCAACCCTGCCAGAAGACATCCGTGAGGCCCTCAAAGAGGTCCTTGACCCGGAGGTCGGCATCAATGTGGTAGACCTGGGGCTGATCAGACAGATCGCCTACAATGGTCAGGGGGTGGAGGTCCGCATGGTGCTGACCTCGCCTACCTGCCCACTGGCAGGATATCTCGTCGAACAGGTCCGGCGTAAGGTCAGAAGTGTGATGAACGGCGAGCAGGTCGAAGTGGTGCTTGTCGATGAGGCCTGGAGTTGGGACGACACGGCTCCCCATCTGCTTTGGGGAGATGGCATCTAGATTGTATCTCGAGAGGAATAAAAGTGACCGTTGCAGAAAT
>JASFTJ010000318.1:0-4221 GCA_050053615.1 Anaerolineae bacterium
AAAAGACGAGCGCAAATTTCGAAATCAGTGTACAATAGGTTTTCGGCAGGGTGAGCATTGGACATCCTCCTGGTCGAGAGATGCCATAGCTTACCCTGCTTCTTCATAATCTCAGTAGATCCGAATTTCATGGTATAGGTACGGCTGGTGCAGTGATTTCATGAATACAACCATACCGTCTCTCAGCTGCCGAAACGATGAAGCGGGCAAACCGCGCGAGCGTGAATCGCTTGGTGTCAAGTCGCCGTCGGCCGCGCCGCGGTACTTGGGTATAGAGCCAACGCAGAAACAACCACACGTTCTGCAGGAAGAAGCTCAGGCCGATCAGCAGAAAACGCAGCACCGCATTCTTGGTGGTAGTCCAGGCTCGGACCTGACCGGCGCAGCGGTAGCTGGTCTCCACTCCGAACCGGCGTTGATACAATCGCCGCGCTTGCTTCGCCGTCAGATCCAAATTGATCAGGATGAACACCAACCATTCGCCGCGCCGCTCCATTCGCCCTCTTCGCTTGTTCGTCGTGAAAACGCGGCACACAGCGACGTTCGCCGTGCGCTCTTTTTTCTTCGTGTTGTTGCGAAACGTGTGCGTGGTGCTGTAGCTCTCTCTACCCTTGCACAAAGCACGTGTGCCGCCCGTCTTGCCACGGATCGAGCACGCGATAAGAGACGGGACGCCACTTTGCTCGAGATAGGTCTGGACGTCAATCCCATCAAATCCTTTATCCAACAACAACCGATTTATTCCGATTCCGAGCGCTTCAACGCGTTCCACCAGCATCTCCAAGACCCCCACGACGCTGTCTGTCGGCAGGTAGAATCGCAGGGCCAAGGTCATTCGCAGGCCGTTATGGATGACATAGGCAGTCGCCACCCGGTAAAAGTGAGTCGTGCCAGCTTTGGCTTGACCGCCCACCCACAGACCTTCTTCCTGGGGTGTCTTACCATAGTAAGGCCGGTCATGCAGGTCCATGGCGATGTCTTGCGCTTTCCGCCACAGTCGTGCTGGAACCTGAGAAGCCAGCAACTCGTTCACGCTGGCCTCGAATTCTGGCAGACGCTCAGGAGTGAGTTGCGCGTGAAGATACTGACGAACAGTTTCAGCACTTGGTCCGCCGCTCAACTCAGCGCAGGCAGCTTCTATCGTGCACCCTCGCGCCGCTGCTATCAACAGGATGTGCAGCAGGTATTCCGTTGTGCACTTGTAGCCCTCTGCCACCAATGGCAGATGCGCTTCGAGACTTTGGCTTGTGTGTTCCAACACTTGATCGTCCGTCAACTTTGGTGTATCATTTCCCATGGGCTTGCTCTCCTTGAACTGTCTGGGTTGCAACCTTCAGTTTACAAGGATTGGGCAAGCCCATCAACTTTTATGTCCGCAGATGCATCATAACCATAAACTTGGATCTACTGAATCTACAAATGGATAAAGTCCAGCTTAGGGTTTTGTCGCCTGGAGCGACGACTTGGGGTCGAGATACCATGCTTCCGTGTCGCAGACCTTGCCGGAGAGACCAAAATCCTAAAGGTCTTGGTCGCACCTAGAACTACCGCGGCAACGCTTGACCGGTATCGCTACTAAGGGTACAATGGACGCGCGACACGCATCACGCAACACGCAACACGTGGAGAAAATGTCAGAAGTCCTGGTCGGCACCGTCGAACGGATCACCTACTATAACGAGGAGAACGGCTACACCGTGGCCCAGCTCGTACCCGAGGGTCGCGCGTACACCGTGACCGTCGTAGGCAGCCTGTTGGAGGTCAGCCCCGGCGAGAACCTGCGTCTCCACGGCCAGTGGATCAGCCATCCCCGCTACGGACGCCAGTTCCAGGTCGAGCGCTACAGCACGGTCCTGCCCGCCACCGCCGCTGGCATCGAAAAGTACCTGGGTTCGGGGCTGATCAAGGGCATCGGCCCGGTGACGGCCCGGCGCATTGTGCGCCGCTTCAAGCTGGACACGTTGCGCGTCATCGAGGAGGAGCCGGGGCGCCTGCGCGAGGTGCTGGGCATCGGCAAAAAGCGGGCGGCCAGCATCGAGCGGGCTTGGGAAGAGCAGAAGGCGATCAAAGAAGTGATGATCTTTCTGCAGAGCCACAACGTCAGCACCGGGCACGCGGTCAAGATCTTTAAGACGTACGGCGATGACAGTATCCCCGTGGTGCAGGCCGATCCCTATCGCCTGGCCCGCGACATCCACGGCATCGGCTTTCTGACCGCCGACAAGATCGCGCGCGAGCTGGGACTGGCCCACGACAGCCCGCAGCGCGTCCAGGCCGGGATTTCCTACACCCTCAGCCAGATGGCCGACGACGGCCACGTCTATGCCCCCCAGGGCGAGCTGATCCACGAGAGCACGCGCATTCTCGACGTACCGGCGAATCTCGTGGACGAAGGCATCGACACCCTGGCCGCCGAAAAAGAACTCCGCGTCGAATACCCAATCCCCAATCCCCAATATCCTAATGACCAAATCCTGCGTGAGGACCGCGCCGTCTACCTGCCACCCTTCTATTTTGGCGAAATCGGCGTCGCCAACCGGCTCAGGACGCTTCTGAACGTGGACAAGAGCCGCCTGGCTTTCTACCGCGATGCCGACCTGGATCGCGTTTTCGATCACCTGGCCGAGCGGGACGGGCTACGGCTCAACGAGGGCCAGCGGGCTGGGGTGCAGGCGGCGCTGACCCACAAGGTCACGGTCCTCACCGGCGGACCGGGCACGGGCAAGACGACGGCCATGCGGACCGTCATTCGCCTGCTGGAGGCGAAGGGCCATCGCTATGCCCTGGCCGCGCCCACCGGCCGGGCGGCCAAGCGCCTGGCCGAGGCCACGGGTCGCGAGGCGAAAACCATCCACCGCCTGCTAGAGTTCAAGCCGCAGAAGGGCTTTACCTTCCAGCGGAACGAGGAGAACCCGCTGGAGGCGGATTTGGTCATCGTCGACGAGGCATCGATGCTCGACCTGCTGCTGACCAACCACCTGCTGAAGGCCGTCCATCCAGAGAGCCACCTGCTGCTGGTGGGCGACGTGGACCAGTTGCCCAGCGTCGGGGCGGGGAACGTGCTCCATGACGTCATCGAGTCGGGGGTGGCGGCGGTGGTGCGCCTGGCCGAGATCTTTCGCCAGGCGGCGGGCAGTTTCATCGTCGTCAACGCCCACCGCATTAACCAGGGTTCGATGCCGCTCTTTCCCAAGAACGCGACTGACTTTTTCCTCTTTCCCTCCGACGACGCCGAGCAGGCCGCCGACCTGGTGGTGGACATTGTGCAGAACCGCATCCCGCGCACGTTCGGCCTGGACCCGATGGACGACGTGCAGGTGCTCTCGCCGCTGCATCGCGGGGCGGCGGGCGTGGGCGAACTGAACCGTCGCTTGCAGGCGGCCCTCAACCCGCCGGGGCCGGGCAAGCCCGAGCACCGCCGGGGGGGCAGCCTCTACCGCCTGGGCGACCGGGTGATGCAGATCCGCAACAACTATGACAAAGAGGTGTTCAACGGCGACATGGGCCGCATCGTCGCCCTGGACCCGGTGAACCAGGCGCTGGCGGTGTGCATCGACGAGCGGTTGGTCGAGTACGAGTTTTCGGAGCTGGACGAGGTGATCCACGCCTACGCCGTTAGCGTGCACAAGAGCCAGGGCAGCGAGTACCGGGCCGTGGTCGCGCCGGTGCTGACGGCGCATTACGTGATGCTTCAGCGCAACCTGCTCTACACGGCGGTGACGCGGGCCAGGGAGCTGGTGGTGCTGGTCGGCCAGCGGCGGGCGGTGGCCATCGCCGTGCGTAACAACAAGATCATGGATCGGCACACGGCGCTGGATGCGCGGCTGCGGCAACGAACTCTATGACTACGAGATATACTCTAAGCTGACTTGTTTGGTTGGGAAGAGGCTCTTACAATCCGAGCAAATCTCTCATCTCAGCTTCAACGAGCTTTATTGTCTCTGACTCGAGATGCCCCAACGTCCTGTGTATTCTTCGCCTGTCAATGGCCCGGAGTTGAAAGACCAACAGAATAGATGGGGAGTCCAGCCCATTGGCGGGAGATGGTTGGGCGAGGATAGTGTGAGGAAACCGCTGTGTGCGCAAGTTGCCTGTAAATGGGACAATCATCACCACAGAAAGCGTGCTACTCGTCGCATCGTCATGAACAACAAGAGCTGGTCTGTTTCCGATGTGCTCATGCCCAGCACTAGTGGGTTGAGGAAGCTCAACAAGTACGAT
>JASFTJ010000319.1:0-4213 GCA_050053615.1 Anaerolineae bacterium
CACGAGGTGCAAAAGGTCGCCTACCGGGTTATGCCTGACGAAGAGCTGATGGTCATCCAGGAAGTGCGGCTAGCCGTGCCGGAGGAAGACCGGCCTGGCCCGCCCCGCAGCCGGGTGCGCTGCCACCGCTGCGGCGAAGGAATCAACGACCGTCGAGAGGTGCGGAACAACGGCTACCTGCTCTGCCGGGCCTGCGCCGGTGGCGCCTACTACAGTCCAGCCTGATGAGATGACGGGAAGAGAGCAAAGGCTGCTGGCCCTGGGCTGCAATCTCCATTTGCCTCACCCGCGCCCGGTTGGACCGCCGCCTGGCCTACGGCGACGAGGTCATCCTGCTGGGGCGCATTGTGGCGGTGTCGGTGGACCGCGAGGCGCTCAAAGCCACCGATCCGTACGAGGTTCTGCAACTGTTTGCTTTTCTGGAAAGCGGCACCTACGGGATCGTGCAACACACCTGCAGTGCAAAAGTCAGACATACAATGTGAAGGAGGTGAACTCTGTGAGTCAAATTGAGAAAACCATCAAGACCGAACTAGATCTGCGCCCACTGGCTCCGGCTCAGCGCCATCCGCTGGTCTACGCGACCTTTGAGAGCCTACAACCGGGCGAGGCGTTCGTGCTAGTGAACGACCACGACCCCAAGCCGCTGCACTACACCTTCCGCTACGAGCGTCCGGGCCAATTCACCTGGGAGTACCTGGAACAGGGACCGGAGACCTGGCGGGTGCGCATCAGCCGGCTCGAATGAGACTAGAAACGGGGTCGGAATGCTGGCTGCAGCGTTGATCACCTTTCGGGAGGGATTGGAAGCTGCACTTGTCGTGAGCATCGTCCTGGGCAGTCTGCAGAGACTGGGCCACGAGGTGCGGCAGCGGAGGGTGTGGTGGGGCGTGTTGGCCGCCGTCTTTGCCAGCCTGGCCCTGGGCCTGGGGGTTCAAGCCATTGGGGGCTCGCTTCGAGGGCTGGGCTGAGCAGTTGTTCGAAGGTGCGACCATGCTCCTGGCCGCCGGGGTGCTGACCTGGATGGTCTTTTGGATGCAAGCCCAGGGCCGGCGCATCAGAGGGCAGTTGGAAGAGGAGGTGCGGCGGGCAGCCGCCGCCGGTCAGGATTGGGCGCTGTTCAGCCTGGCCTTCCTGGCCGTCGTGCGAGAGGGCATCGAGACGGTTCTGTTTCTCAGCGCCGTCGTCTTTGCCACGTTGCCGCAACAGACCCTGGTCGGGGGGCTGGTAGGCCTGGCGGCCGCGGTCCTCGTCGGCTGGTTGTTGTCTGCGGCCACGACGCGGCTGCCGGTGCGGCGCTTCTTCCAGGTGACGAGCGTCCTGCTCGTCGTCTTTGCTGCCGGGCTGGTGGCCCACGGCATCCACGAACTCCAGGAGGCGGCTCTGATCCCCGTCCTCGTCGAGCACGTTTGGAACGGTAATCCGATCCTCGACGAGAAGGAGTATTCTCATGTTATTCATCGATTGCAGGCGGGATTCGGCTGGAGCGGAGGCGCGACATCGACGTCATGCAAGGGGTGCTGGCGGCTGCCGTCGCTGCGATTCCAGCGTCACGCCGAACCCGGACACGAAGCGCGGAAGGCGCCAGAAACCGCTGCACCCAGCGGCCCGTCTCGCTAGCTGAGACGGGCCGCTGGGTCGTTCTATGGGTCAAAAGCGAGAATTGACCACCCGACCAATCCCAAATCCCCCAGGTGGATGATGCATCCGGTCCGGATCTGTGTTATACTGGGAACCGAATGACCGTCGGCGCGGCGACTTGGCGCCCGGCGTTCGTCGGCCGGAGGAAAAAGAGCAAATGAAAGAGAAACCTGGCAACAAATCACGATTTCTCATCCTATTTCGGTCCGAGGCGGGCAAGCAACTGGCCCGGACCGTCATCGAGAGCCTGCGCGCGTTTGGCGGGCCGCTGCGGGACAGCGAGGTCTGGGCCTTTGTGCTCGACACACAGCGTGTGTCGAGCGCCCTGCCCGACATCGAGGGGGTTCGCCGCGTCCCACTGGCTGTCGAGGCGGGATTCCCGGCCTACCCCTTTGCCGAAAAAGTGTACGCCTGCGCCCGGGCCGAGGAGATGGCCGGGCCGGAAGTCCGCTCCCTGATCTTACTGAGCCTCGACTGCCTGATCGTCAATCCGCCGCTGCTGTTCGACCTCGGCGCGGCGTACGACGCCGCCTTCCGGCCCGTCCACCATCAAAACGTCGGTTCGCCGGCCCACGAGCCGCACGACGACTTTTGGCGAGGGGTCTACCAGGCGCTGGGCGTCGACGAGATGCCCCACACCGTCGAGTCGTTCGTGGACCGGCAGACGCTGCGGCCCTATTTCAACACCCACTGCTTTGCCTTCAATCCGGCGGCCGGCCTGGCCCGGGCCTGGTGGGAGGAGTTCCAGTCGCTGGTCAGGGACGATGCCTTCCAGGCCGGCCCCTGCCGCGACGAGCTGCACCAGATCTTTCTTCACCAGGCCATCCTCAGCACCCTGGTCGCCCAGCGGCTGGACTGGGCGCGGGTCCGGCTGCTGCCGCCCGACTACAACTATCCGCTCAATCTGCTGGCCGAAATGCCTCCCGACCTCCGCCCGCCGGCGCTCAACAGCCTGGTCAACGCCGTCCACGAGGGCGCGTTCCCGTGGGGGGAGATAGAGGTTGAAGAACCGCTGCGTTCCTGGCTGCTGGAGCGACTGTCAGGGGGCCATGACCCCGCCCCCACACGTTAGGATGACGAGAGGACACCCTAGATGAACACAAACTTGCCACTGGAAACTATCGACCTGGTGGTCGTCTCCGCCGCCAACCTGTTCAATCTGCTGATGGCGGCCATTTTTTTGACGCGATCCAAGGGCTGGATGCGCTTCGAGCGAATCGTGGGCCTGGTCATGATCGCCCTGGCCTTGCCGCTTGGGGCAGCCGTGGCGCTCAACGCGCTGGGACAACGCGCCTGGTGGTTCGTCGCGCTGCCCATCCCCTTGATCCTGCACGCTCTGACCGAGCTATTGCTCGACTACATCCTGAAGCTGGACTGGCGCAAGACCTGGCTGTTGGGGCCCTACCTGGCCCTCTTTTACCTGGGCCAGTGGGGCCTGATCGGTTACGCTTTTATCGTGAACCTGGTCTATGGCTTTGTCACGCTGGCGACCTATTTCGTCTGCCTGGGTGCTACGCGTTACGCCCATGCCAAGGGCGTGGGCTGAGGGAAAGGATTAGAAACGGACGCAGCGAACACGAAGGGAGAGACAGAATGATCTTTGCTGCTGTCTTTGCCGTGATCATCGGCGCGAGCATAATCGGCCAGTGGGCCGTGTTCCTGGCAACCGGCCAGGTACCCGAGCTGCAAATCGAACCGTACCGCATCCGCTTTCACCTGGCTGCTGAGTTTGCTACAGCCCTCGCCCTACTGGTCAGCGGCGTCGCCCTGCTGACCGACCAGGCCTGGGGCCAGTGGCTCTATCTGCTGGCCGCCGGCATGCTGCTCTACACCGTGATCGTCAGCCCAGGCTACTTTGCCCAAAAGGGTCAGTGGGCGTTCGTCGGCGTGTTCGCCGTCGTGCTTCTCCTGGCCCTGGTCAGCATCGTTCTCATTGTCTGACTTGCGCTCTCTTGCTCATGGGTTGGTGAACTCGTTGCATACCGGAAGGCGAGTCATGAAAACAATTGTGCTCAGCGACGGCCGGGCCCTGGGCTTTGCCGAATACGGCGATCCGGCGGGCCAGCCCGTTTTCTTTTTTCACGCCGCGGGCAGCTCGGGGCTGCATCACCCGGCGGAGAGCATCCTCCGCGACCTCGGGATTCGCTTCATCACCACCGACCGACCGGGCCACGGCTTGTCGAGCCGCCGCTCCCGGCCCTGGGCTGCAATGCCCAACACTGGACGGCGCGCAAGATCCAGCTCACACGGTAGAGAGGTGCATGATAAAACGAAGACAGCCTATGATGGGCAGAACGTCGTGGACGCGGGCGCGTGTCCGGGGCCCTGGCCCAAGCCCAACGAGGCGATAGAGGTCTTTGAGCTATCACTGGAGGTGGAGTTCATGGAGTAGGAGTCAGGTCGCTGTGGTAGCGGACTGCCCCACGGGGAGCGACCCTGGCACCTTAACGTTTGGTGTGAGATAAACTCACCATCCGAGCAACTCGGCGAACGCGAGAGGGGCTCTGCCCAAGCTCTTGTTCAGCCAAATGCAGAAATTGTGCAAGGCCATCTTAGCCGCTAAATTTACCTG
>JASFTJ010000320.1:0-4202 GCA_050053615.1 Anaerolineae bacterium
GGAAGGCTCGCTTACCCTGAGAGGTCAGATGGTAGACCTTGCGCGACGGACGATTGGCCTGCAGCTCTGTCTCGACCGTAACCAGACCGCTCTCTGCCATTTGTTTGAGCTGGGCATAGAGCTGGCTCAGGCCAATCCGCCACACGCGCCCTAGCTCCCGGCTGAATTCTTGGTGCAGTTCGTAGCCGTGGCTGGGTTTGGACATCAGCAGGCCCAACAAGATTGGCTGTGGCGAGATGTTATCGTCATGGGACACGGGCATCACCCCTTATTCAGATTGTAGATATTCAGAATGTGAATATACCCATTCATTATAGCCTTTGGGGAGCTGTTGTCAAGTCTCGGCAGCGCCGTCACAAGAAAACCAGGAGCGCCGATTTTAGTTACCACCTTCGCGCATTCTCAGGGCAAGGGGGTTTGCGTTTTCGTCGATTCTGGGTTATAATATATTATGTATGTCGTGGATAGCAGTCAAGTCAGTGCGTGCGGCCCGGGTCGTTTGGCAGGAACAATGAGCCGTTTGCGTCATCTTGCATTTGCAGATGAGCGAACGGCTTTTGGTTGCTGGTGTGATATAGGAAAGGAGCAACAAACGTGAGACGGATGGAAGGTTATGATCTCATCGATCGGTATCGGTTTGGGGAGCGCAACTTTAGTGGAGCTAACCTTCGCGATGCGAATCTGCAAGCGGCCAAACTGGAGGGGGTGATTCTGGAATGGGCCAACCTGCATGCTGCCAACCTCTACGGCGCTGATCTGAGGGGAGGCAAGCTGCGGGGCGCCAATCTAAGCGAGGCTGATCTGACCGGGGCCAATCTTGAGGGCGCCGAACTGAATGAGGCTGATCTAACCAGGGCCAAGGTCACCCCTGATCAACTTTCGCATGTGGCGTCGTTGAAAGGCGCTGTCGTGCCCAGAGGCATGGAGCAATCTCCTGAAGAACCGAATCTAGAAGATAGCAACCTGAGTGGAGCCAATTTGTCTGGTCGCGATTTGTCTGAGGCCAATCTGCGCGAAGCCGATCTGCGGGGCGCCGATCTACGTGATATTAGCTTGCGGGGGGCCAACCTACGAGAAGCTAGATTGCGTGAGGCCGACTTGCGAGGGGCCGATCTGCGCGGGGCGGATCTAGAAGATGCCGATCTGCGCTGGGCCAAGCTGACCGACGCCGATCTGAGTCAGGCGAACCTACAGGGCGCCAGTCTGCGGGGGGCTGACCTATTCTTGGCGATCCTGCGCGGGACGGATCTGCACAAGGCGAACTTGCGGAGTGTGGACCTCCGAGGAGCTGATTTGCGTGAAGCGGACCTGCGCAAGGCGAATTTGACCAAGGCCAACCTGCGGAGGAAGGCCAACTTGCAGGAGGCGGACCTGCGCAAGGCTAACATGCGCGCCGCCAAGCTGGAGGAGGCCGACTTGCGCCATGCGGACCTACGTAGGGCCAAGATGAACAGCGCTGATTTGCGAAACACCAATCTGGCGGGCAGCGATCTGGAGGGCGCCAAGGTTACCGACCGGCAGCTTTCCAAAGTCAAGTCCTTGGCAGGGGCCACGCTGCCCGGCGGGGAAGAGCATGAGTAGATGCAACGTGAACAAGCAGACACCAAGAAGCGGTGCCCCAGGCACCGCTTCTTTTTTTATGGTAGCTTGAGAGGATGGCTACAAGATCCAGACCTCGACCACGTCGTCCAGCTCGACCAGCTTTTCGCCGCGGTTGGGCCGGTTTTCCACCGGTACATCCTCGGCCGAGATGCGCTGGCGCTTGCCGTCGGCGGCGACAAGGTCCACGTCACCGTCCATTGACCCGGCGTTGGCCACGAGCACCGGGCCGGTGGCCTTGGTCTGATTGAGGAGCAATACGCCCTGGCCGCCCCGGCCCTGCACCGAGAACTCGTCCAAGGGTACGCGCTTGACCCAGCCATTTTGGCTGGCGACGGCCACGCCGATCTTGGCCTTGGGATCGGGGAGAACGGCGCCGCCCAGCATCTGGTCGCCCTTGCGCAGCTTGATGCCGGTCACGCCCCGGGCCGTGGACGTTGCCTGGGGGTTCACGTCGCTGGCACGGAAGCGGATGGCCCGCGAGCTGGTAAAGAACATGACCTCGGCCTCGTCGTCGCCGACGCCGGCAAAGAGGGCTTGGTCGTCGCTGCTCGACAGCCCGATGGCCGTGGCCCACGAGGCTTCGGCGGTGGACTTGACGTCCTCGGCTGTGACCCGCTTGACCTGACCTTCCCGAGTGCCCATGAGCAGGGTTTTCTTGTCCGACAGGATGCCTAGGCCGACGACTTTTTCGCCCTTATCCAGTCCCAGCTCTCGGAAGCTGGCCGAACGGGGCAGGCGGCCGACAGCGCCCCACCAAGCGCGGCCCGCACTGGAGACGAGCACCACGTTGTCGTTCGGCCCTGTGCGCAGGTGTATCCGGTGAGCCTCAACGGCGCGGGTGGTCGCCCCGGCCTTGACCCGGTAGCCAAAACCCTTTGCGTCGTTGCGCTGCACGCCTTGGGTGGTGACGACGAGCATCTGCGGGCCGTCGGGCCGGGCCAACTCGGCCTCGGTAACGATGGTGTCGCTCGGCTTTTCGTCGGTCAGGATTACCGTCTTGCGCGGTGTGGCGAACTGCTCTTTGATAGCCTTGGTCTCTTCGATGATCACGGCCAGGCGTCGCTTCTCCGAGCGAAGCAGGCCCTTGAGGTACTTGATGCGCTCCCGAAGCTCGCTTTCCTCGTCGCTCAGCTTGCGCCGCTCCAACCCGGCTAGCCGGCGCAACTGCATGGCCAGAATCGCCTGCGCTTGACGCCGGGTGAACTTGAGCTTGCGGACCAAGTTGTTCTCCGCCGTGTCCACTCTTCGGCTGCGGCGAATGGTATCGATCACCTCGTCAATGATGTCCAGCGCCTTCAGAAGACCCTCGACGATGTGCAGCCGGGTTTGCCGCTTTTTCAATTCGTAGCGGCTGCGCCGGACGATCACGTTCAGCCGGTGCTCGATGAAATGAACCAGCATGTCGTGCAGCGAGAGCCGCTGTGGGCGCACCAATGTGTATCCGTTGATTTCCTCGGCGACCAGCGCAAGAGCGTTGACACCAAAGGTTTCGCGCAACTGGCTGTGGCTCAGAGCGTCGTCCAGTACCTCTTGGGGATCCGCCATGCGGCTGACCTCGATCACGACACGCATACCTTCGTGGTCCGACTCGTCGCGAAGGTCGGTGATGCCCGTGATCTTGCCGTCGCGCACCTCGCGGGCGATTCGCTCCAGCACGGTGGACTTTTGTACAGCGTAGGGGAGCTCGGTGACGATGATGTTGACTTTGCCTCCGCCGATGTCCTGCGTGTCGATCCGCGCTTGGGTGACGATGCGCCCCCGTCCCTTCGTGTAGGCGGAGCGGATGGTGTCCAGCCTGTCACCTGACCTGCTGTCTCGATAGCGATAGATCACCCCACCGGTGGGGAAATCGGGACCGGGGATGATCTCCATCAAGTTGTCCACAGTGATCTTGTTTCGTTTTTTCCAACGTTCGGCAATGTGCACGAGGGCGTCGCATACCTCGCCGAGGTTGTGGGGGGGGATATTGGTGGCCATGCCCACGGCGATGCCTGTTGCACCGTTGATCAACAGGTTCGGCAGCGCTGCCGGTAGGATGACCGGCTCTTGCAGGCTGCCGTCGAAATTGTCCACAAGGTCGACTGTGTCCTGGTCAATGTCGTGGAGCATATGCTGGGCAATTTCTGCCAGCCTGGCCTCGGTGTAGCGCATGGCGGCTGGGCTGTCGCCGTCGATGCTGCCAAAGTTGCCCTGGCCGTCGACTAGGGGCTGACGCATAGAGAAACCCTGGGCCATGCGTACCATGGCCATATAGACCGACTGGTCGCCGTGCGGATGGTACTTTCCCATCGCCTCGCCGACGATGCGGGCCGATTTCTTGTGGGGGCGGTCGTGGCGCAGGCCCATGTCGTGCATGGCATACAAGATGCGGCGCTGCACCGGCTTGAGGCCGTCTTCGACGCGGGGCAGCGCCCGGTCGGTGATGGTCTCGACGGCGTATTCAAAGTACGCTTGCTCCAGGTCGGTTGTCAGTGCAATCGTCTCAGTCAGCATCCTGTGTCCCTTCGTCCTTGTCTCTTTGCGTCAAGTGCCGAGCGCTTGCTCGGGAAACAGCCTCTTCTGCCCATGAGCTGGTGCTATTCTTCATCTTCATCTTGGTC
>JASFTJ010000321.1:0-4165 GCA_050053615.1 Anaerolineae bacterium
GTCCTGGCTGTGCTCTGGGTGCTGGTCAAGATGGTCCTCTGTCTGGCCGCGATTGTCTGGTTGGGCGTGCGAGTTTTGCCCCGGCTGGGCGCCTTGGTCGAACAGCTGCCCATCAGCGAGGGGGTGATGTCGTTGGTGTTCGTGATCACCTTGTTGGTTGCCTGGGCCACGGAAGCGTTGGGTGGCATGGCGGCCATCACCGGCGCTTTCCTGGCCGGGCTGTTCTTTGCCCGCACTTTGCTGCGACACACCATCGAACTCAAGATTCACCCTTTGACCTATACCTGGCTGGTACCCATCTTTTTCGTGAGCATCGGCCTGGAGGTCAATGCCCGCACCCTGGGCCCGGAGGGTATACCCTTCGCCCTGCTCATCGTCGTCGTAGCTGTGCTCTCCAAGGTGATCGGATCCGGGATCGGAGCAAAGCTCGGCGGCTTTTCCCCCAAGGACTCGCTGCGGGTGGGGGTGGGTATGGCTTCGCGAGGGGAAGTCGGTTTGATCGTGGCCTCGGTGGGCCTGGCGGCGGGCCTGATCGGCGACAAGATCTTTTCCAGTGTGGTGCTCATGGTCCTGGTGACGACATTGGTGACGCCCATTCTGCTGCGGATGCTCTACCCTGATGCGGACAAGGCAGCATGACGGGGTTCTAAAGGGAGGGATGATGGCCCAATTGGTGGTTTTTGTCCTGGACAATCTGGAGCAATGCACCCCCGTACTCGACGCCTGGGAGGAGGCCGGCGCGCCCGGCGTGACCATCCTGGAGAGCACCGGGCTGCGACGCTGGCGCGGCGTCATGAGGGATGATCTGCCTCTGTTCCCCTCCCTGCGTGATCTGCTAAGTGGTGAGGAATCGCGGCACAGGACGCTCTTTACCGTCGTCGGCGACGAAGCCGTGGCGGAGCGCATTGTGGCCGCCACAGAACAGATCGTCGGCGATTTCTCTCAACCCAACTCCGGACTGCTGTTCGTTGTCTCGGTAGGTCGGGTCTTGGGTTTGGAGAAGCAGAACGTGTCGAAAGGATAGCCTGCTTCGCTTCCATTTGTCCAGGTGCAGGGGGGAACCATGCCGGCTGCGCAAGCCATTGAATCCGGGTTGTCCGCGAAAGAGTAAAGGAGGACGAGATGCTTCGCTCGCTTTATCGCACACCGGATGGACTTGTTCACAGCGACCTGAACCCGGAGGCGTTTACCATGGCGCTCAAAGAGCCGGACGCCCTGCTCTGGGTGGACCTTGATGGCGAGCCGCCCGAGGTGTGTGAGCCCATCTTGCGGCAGACGTTCGGATTTCATCCCCTGGCCGTGGACGACGCCCTCCAAGAGTCGCACGTACCCAAGGTGGACGAGTGGGACACCTATCTTTACATCGTGCTCCACGCCGTGACGCTTGACGCGGGAGACCAGGTCGAGCTCGACACCCTGGAACTGGACGTCTTTGTGGGGGGCAACTATCTCGTCACCCATCGGACCCAGCCCATGGTCGCCATAGATCGCCTGTGGACTGCTTGTCAGCGCGATGAGCGACACCTGAAAAAGGGCAGCACGCACCTGCTCTACGCTCTGGCCGACGAACTGGTGGCTGGCTATATGCCCGTGGTTGAAGGGTTCGACGAGGCTATCGACCGCATCGAAGATCTGATCTTTTCCGCGCCCGCGCCGTCCCTACTGGAAGAGATCTTTGCCCTCAAGCGCGCCCTTTTGCACTTGCGGCGCATCATCGCCCCGCAGCGGGAGGTGCTCAACAAGCTGGCCCGGGGCGATTATGCTGTCATAGACGCCCAGGATCGCATGTTCTTTCGGGACGTGTATGATCACCTCGTCCGGCTCTACGACATCGGCGAGAGCCTGCGCGACCTGGTCGGCGGCGCGCTGGACACCTACCTCTCGGTGGTCAACAACCGGATGAACGACGTGATGAAGACGCTGACGGTGATCACCACCCTGTTCATGCCCGTTTCGTTTTTGGCCGGTTTCTTTGGCATGAACTTTTTCCAGGCCACGCTCCCCCTTGAGGCCTGGACCGGCCGGGTGGCCTTTGGGTTCATGGTCGCCGCGATGATCCTCTTGCCGCTGGGCATGTTGCTGTGGATGCGCCGGCGGGCGTGGATGTAGCCTTGTGGGCAAGGATTCCTGGAGTGAGACCCCGATGCTGACCCAATTGCGACAGACCTTGATAGGGACTCCCTTGCCCAGCGCCGGCATTCTGTACGAACGGCTGAACAAGATCCAGGCCCTGGCCGTCTTTTCCTCTGATGCCCTGTCGTCAGTGGCCTATGCCACCGAAGAGATCCTGCTGGTTCTGGTCGTGGCCGGGACGGCGGCCTTGCATCTTTCGCTGCCCATCGCCCTGGCCATCGTCGCCCTGTTGACCATTGTCGCCACGTCCTACTACCAGACGATCCACGGTTATCCCTCCGGCGGTGGGGCCTACATCGTGGCCCACGACAATCTGGGGGTCTGGCCTGGCCTGGTTGCGGCGGCCGCCCTGCTGATCGATTATGTGCTCACCGTGGCGGTGAGCATCACCGCCGGTGTCGCGGCCATTACCTCGGCCTTTCCGGCTCTGCACCCCCACCGGGTGGAGCTCTGCCTGCTGGCCATCGTTTTTATCGCCTGGGCCAACCTGCGCGGGGTGCGTGAATCGGGCACCCTCTTTGCCATCCCCACCTACGGCTTTCTCTTTGTCTTTCTGGCCCTCATCGCCGTCGGTCTGATCCGTTGGTTCAGCGGTACGCTGCCTCACGGTCCGGTTCCGGTGATGCCCACAACCGGTGAGGGAGCCGGCGCGTTGACCCTCTTCCTCGTCTTGCGAGCTTTTGCTTCGGGCTGTACCGCTCTGACCGGCGTCGAGGCCATCAGCAATGGCATCCCTGCCTTCCGCAAGCCGGAAGCAGGGAATGCGGGCAAGACCCTCATCGCCATGGCCCTGCTTCTGGGCGCGATGTTCTTGGGCATCAGCGTTCTGGCCCGCTCGTTGGCGGTGGTTCCTGTCGAGCACGAGACCGTGGTGTCGCAGATCGGCCGGCAGGTCTTTGGCGACGGTCCTTTGTACTTGGCCTTGCAAGCGGCGACGAGCCTCATTCTGATTCTGGCCGCCAACACCTCTTTTGCCGACTTTCCGAGACTGTCGGCCATCCTGGCCCGCGACCGGTACCTGCCTCGCCAGCTTACCAACCTGGGCGACCGGCTGGTCTTTGCCAACGGTGTCATTGTCCTGGCTGTCCTGTCCTCGGCGCTGATCGTCTTGTTTGGAGGCCTGACCCACCGGCTCATCCCGCTTTATGCGGTGGGTGTTTTTCTATCTTTCACCTTGTCTCAAGTAGGTATGGTGCGCCATTGGCGCAGGCTGCGCGGGCAGGGTTGGATGTGGAAGATGGCCGTCAATGGCCTGGGTGCTGTGGCCACCGGTGTGGTCCTGGGGATCATTGTCGCCACCAAGTTCCTCCACGGGGCCTGGATCGTGATTCTGCTCATCCCTTTTTTTGTCTGGATGTTCGGTGCGGTCAAGCGTCACTACGGATCCGTAGCCGAGCAACTCACGTTGGATGGGATGCGGCCTGAGCCGTGGAAGGGACTGGCTTCGCGCAAACGGCAAAAGGTCGTCGTCCCCGTTTCCGGCGTGCATCGGGGCACGTTGGAGGCTTTGCGTTTTGCCCGCTCGCTTTCGAAAGACGTGATGGCGGTGGTGGTCGACGTCGAACCTCGGGTGACCGCCCGCGTCCGTGACAAGTGGCCTATGTGGGGCCAAAAGACGCCCCTGATGGTGTTGGATTCCCCCTTCCGCTCGACGGTCGGGCCGCTGCTGGCCTACTTGGATGAACGGGATCAGCACGAATCGGAGCGGGGTCTGGCCGTGGTGGTGCTCCCCGAGTTTGTGCCCGCTCGTTGGTGGCACGAACTACTTCACAACCAGACGGCGCGGGCCATCAAGCGAGCCTTGCTCTATCGTCGCGGAGAAACCGGAAAGGATCGCGTGATCATTGATGTGCCCTACCACCTGCACCGCTGACGTGAATGTAAAAGGCCGCATTGCCTACCGGGAAGGAGAGTGCTGACCGGCTCTCTCCTTCCCGCTGGCCCCCACCCTCTCCCGAAATCTGGGAGAGGCGCCCGCAGGGCAGGGTGGGTCTACCGACACTTTGGAGGGAGACTATCCAAAAAACATGAC
>JASFTJ010000322.1:0-4164 GCA_050053615.1 Anaerolineae bacterium
AGGGACAACGCGCTGGATTCTTGGAATCCGGGGCTCCGTGCCTTGAGACCAGAGGATGCGGAAGCCGTCGACAAAGAGTGTCCTTTATGCGTTCAACTCCTCCGATCACCTGGCGCTGATCTTGGACCCGGATCGACTTGAGGCGTGCGGGTTGCTGAGAAGGCCAAGACATCTTCCAAGACCCTGGAACGCACCCCTCTGGCGACCAAGCCCCCCGAGCTTGACGAAATCGCCCTTCTGACATAGAATATACGCTCGATACTTAGGCTCAGGACCAAGCGAGGACCGATTGTGTTCGAGAATTTGACGGACAAGCTACAAGGCGTCTTTGACCAGCTTTCCAACCGGGGCAAGCTCAGTGAAGCGGACGTGGATGCTGCCCTGCGGGAGGTTCGGCTGGCGCTGCTGGAAGCTGACGTCAACTACAAGGTGGTCAAGGACTTTATCAAGCGTGTCCGCGAGCGGGCGGTTGACGCCGAGGTGATGAAGAGCCTGACGCCCGCCCAGCAGGTGGTCAAGATCGTCCACGAGGAATTGATCGCCACACTGGGCGAGCCGGCCCGGCTGGATCTCTCTGGCCCATCTCCGCACGTGATCATGCTGGTTGGGCTACAGGGTTCGGGCAAGACGACCACGGCAGCAAAGCTGGCGCTAAAGCTGCGAGCGGGCGGGCAACGCCCCCTGCTGGTGGCCGCCGACACCTACCGACCGGCTGCTATCACCCAGCTGGAAGTGCTGGGCAAACAGCTCGACATCCCGGTCCACAGTGAGGGGACCCAGGTTCCACCGCCCAGGATCTGCGCCAACGCCGTCAAGCGCGCCCGCGAGGCCGCCTACAGCACAGTCCTAATGGATACGGCCGGCCGCTTGCACATTGCCGACGAGATGATGCACGAGCTGGAGCAGGTCAAAGCTCAAGCCAAGCCGCAGGAAATCCTCCTGGTGGTAGACGCCATGACCGGCCAGGACGCCGTGCGCGTGGCCGATGACTTTAACAAGCGGGTAGGACTCACGGGTCTAATCCTGACCAAGGTGGATGGTGATGCTCGCGGGGGTGCGGCCATCTCGGTGCGGTCGGTGACAGGGGTGCCCATCAAATTCCTGGGTGTGGGTGAAAAGACCGATGCCCTAGAGGACTTTCATCCCGACCGGCTGGCGGGCCGCATCCTGGGTATGGGCGACATGCTGACCGCCATCGAAAAGGCACAGCAGGTCATGGACCAGGACCAGGCCCTAAAGATGGGCCAGAAGCTGGCCAAAGGCGAGTTCGATTTGGAAGACTTTTTGGAACAGCTTCAGCAGCTCAAGCAAATGGGTCCCCTGGGCCAGTTGCTGGACATGATCCCGGGCATGTCTCAGCTCACCGACGATATCGCGCCGGAAGTCACCGACCAGCAGATGAAGACGATTGAAGCCATCATCAACTCGATGACGCTTGAGGAAAGACGAAACCCACGGATCATCAATGCCAGCCGCAGACGGCGCATTGCCCGCGGCTCGGGCACCACGGTGATGGAGATTAACGAATTATTATCCCAATTCCGCCAGATGCAACGGATGATAAAGCGACTCACCGGCGATGGTAAGCGGGGTCGGGGGAGTATGCGAGGGTTGATGTCGATGCTTGGGGGACTTGGATAGTACACGAAAACGGCCAACACACGTTCAGACGATTGAAACAGACCTAAACCAAGACTAGCCAGACTAGGAGGAGGTGTCTAGAGAGAAATGGTGAGAATAAGATTACGCCGAGTAGGCGCCAAGAAGCAGCCTCACTATCGCGTCGTAGTGACCGACCAGCGGTCACCACGGGATGGCAAGTTCATCGAAGTTATCGGCCACTACAATCCACGCACCGAACCAGCGACGGTCGAAATCGACGCCGAGCGCGCGCTCTATTGGCTCAGCGTCGGCGCCCAGCCATCCGCTGCTGTCAAGCGAATGCTTGACAGAATGGGCATCATGTCCCAGGTAGCTGCCGTCAGGCGGGGTGACGTTTCGATAGATGAGCTCCTCGAACAACTTGAGCTAACCAAAGCGGAGAAGGAAGCTGAGGAAGCCGAAGAGGCCCCTGAAGAAGAAGTCGAGGTTCCCGAAGCGGAAGCCGAAGTGGCCGAACCAGCTGAAGAAGAGGAAGCTGAAGAGGCCGAAGAGGTCCCTGAAGAAGAAGCCGAGGTTCCCGAAGCGGAGGCCGAAGTGGCCGAACCAGCTGAAGAAGAAGAAGCTGAAGAGGCCGAAGAGGTCCCTGAAGAAGAAGCCGAGGTTCCCGAAGCGGAGGCCGAAGTGGCCGAACCGGCTGAGGAAGAGGAAGCTGAAGAGGCCGAGGAGGCCCCGGAAGAAGAAGCCGAGGTTCCCGAAGCGGAGGCCGAAGAGGCCGAACCGGCTGAGGAAGAGGAAGCTGAAGAGACCGAGGAGGCTAAGGAGGCCGAACCGGCTGAAGAAGTGAAAGAAGAAGAGAGCAAAGATGCCGAGGTAGAAGAGCCCGCCGACATGGAAGTCGAAAATGCCGACGACGCCAACAAGGACTAGCCCATTTGTCAAACCGAGTAAGCTTATCTTACCCCAAACACACTGGAAGGAAAGGTAGGACATGAACATGAAAGAGCTGATTGAGTACATGGCCAAAGCCCTGGTTGACGATCCGGAACAAGTCCGTGTCGACGAGATCGAGGGTACCAACTCCACCATCTACGAGTTACGGGTAGCGCCTGACGATATGGGGCGTGTGATCGGCAAGCAGGGGCGCGTGGCCAACGCCATGCGGACGGTGCTGCGTGCCTCGGCCGCCCGGCAGGGCCGGCGTGTGACCCTGGAGATTGTCTAGTGACATCAAGCTTGGCTTACGCCAAGCGGCCAAACCCAAATCGAAAACGGGGCTCAGGGGGGCAGGGAGGCGCTCCTGAGCCCCGTTACTTGACGATCGGTCGCGTGGTAGGCGTCCATGGTGTGCGCGGGGAGATCAAAGTCCAGATCCTGACCGAAGACCCTTACCGTTTCGGTCTCCTAAAGCGCGTCTTTATCGGCTTGGAGGGCGAGGAACCGATACCTTGGGAGCTCGAGAGGTATCGGCTCCACAAGGGGCGAGCCTTGCTCAAGCTTGCAGGCTGTCACGACCGGATCAGAGCCAGCATGTTGCATCGGCAATTAGTCCAGGTGTCCCTGGACGAAGCACTCCCCCTGGATGAAGACGAGTACTATGAGTATCAGATTATTGGCCTCGCCGTGTGGACTGTGAACGGCGAGCATCTGGGCAACGTCATAGAGATCCTAGAGACCGGTGCAAACGATGTGTATGTCGTCGGCGGCCCTGGTCAGCGCGATATCTTGATCCCGGCCATCGAAGGCGTGATCCTTCAGGTCGACTTGGACGCCGGAAAACTGGTGGTCAAACTACTCGAAGGTCTACGTTGATCAATTCACGTGCACGACTGTCCTGAGAAGAGAATACTCGGAACATAGAGTGCTATCTGCCTTTCTCCGTTGGGACAAGTTTTCTTGCGGAGTCATCTCATCTAGGATTTCATAGTCCAACGCGAAAAATCAGGAGGACGGGAGTGTCAAAGAAGGACGTTCGGTACTGGGTCGGGCTCAACATGGTGCCGGGCATCGGCTCTGCGCGGCTTCGGGCTCTGCTCGACTACTTTGGCGATTTGGAAGTTGCCTGGCGAGCGTCGGCCCACAATCTCCGCCAAGCCGGGCTGGACAAGCGTTCCCTAGCCAATCTTCTGAAGGCACGCGACGAGCTGGACCTCGATGCCGAGCTGGAGCGGCTGGAGCAGGCCGGTGTAGATGTGTTCACCTGGGCCGACGACGACTATCCGAAGAATCTGTGCGAGGTATACAACGCTCCACCGGTCCTTTACGTCCGAGGCCAGATCGAAAAGCGGGACGAATGGGCCGTCTCTATCGTAGGCACACGACGGGCCTCGGTCTATGGCAAGGAAGCTGCCCGGATGCTGAGCAGCGGGCTGGCCAAAGCCGGTGTCACCATCGTCAGCGGACTGGCCTTGGGGATCGACACAATCGCCCACCGCTCCTCTCTTGAAGCGGGAGGCCGGACCATTGCCGTGCTGGGTTGTGGTGTGGACATCGTCTATCCCCGGCGGAACGCTCGCCTCGCCGCCGAGATCATGAAGCGTGGCGCCCTGGTCAGCGAGTACGCCC
>JASFTJ010000323.1:0-4145 GCA_050053615.1 Anaerolineae bacterium
GAGCTGGAGGAGTACCGTGCGGTCTATGTGACGACCGAGTTCGCTCGGGCTACCATCGACACACAGGTGGTCTTTGACCACAACGGGCAAGTTGCAGGGCTGTTCTTTGTTCCACCCCGGGCGCCCGGTGGGGCCGGTGACGCGTCCCTGGAATACTATGTGTCGCCCGACTATGTGGATACCGAAGCGTTTGAGGAGCGCAATCTGGTGATCGGCGCGAGCGGATGGGTCATGCCGGCCACGTTCACTTTTCCCGTTGGCGAGGGCCCGTTCCCTGTGGTGCTGCTGGTCCACGATTCAGGGCCGCACGACCGGGACGAGACCGTCGGACTCAACAAGCCGTTCCGCGACCTGGCATGGGGTCTGGCCTCTCAGGGCATAGCTGTGCTGCGCTACGAAAAACGCACCAAGACGCATCCCGAGCGGATACAGGCCATACAGCAGCGGTACACTATCTATGACGAGGCTGTCAACGACGCTGTGGCTGCTGTCTCCTTGCTGGCAAAGATGAAGGATGTGGACGCAGAGCGTGTCTATGTCCTGGGTCATGGGCTCGGTGGCATGCTCGTCCCGCGAATCGGCGCCCTGGCGCCTGACATCGCTGGCTTCATCGTCCTGGCGGGCACGACCCGACCGCTGGAGGATGTATACCTGGCGCAAGTGTCATATGCTTTTGAGTTTGATGGAGAGCTATCTGACCAAGAACAGGCGACACTGGAAGAGGCCAAAGAGCAGGTGGCCCGGGTCAAAGATCCGGACCTGTCTGCTGAAACACCGCCCTCGCAGTTGCCCCGTGGCATTCCGGGCAGCTACTGGCTGGACCTTCGCGGCTACGATCCGGCGGAAGCGGCCAAGGATCTGACCCAACCGATGCTTGTCTTGCAGGGCGAGCGGGATTTCCAGATTACCGTCGAGGATTTTGAGGGCTGGAGGGCCGCTCTGTCCTTGCGGACCGACGTGGAGTTTCAGCTCTATCCGGCGTTGAATCACCTTTTCGTCGCGGGGGAGGGCCCGAGCATGCCCAACGAGGAGTATGCAGCCCCCGGACACGTGGCGGCGCATGTCATCGGTGATATCGTCGATTGGATCGAGCGACACTGAACGACAAAGGACGGGGGAGTTTGCCGCTCGTTGGGGTATTGTTTCTCCCTGGGCTGCCGCCTCCGATTTGACAAGAAGTGATTGTTGCTGCATAATGTGATCGTCGTCGGACCATCATTACACATCGGATTTCCCAATTCAAACTCCAAGTAGCATCGCAAGTTCAGCACAAGTCAATGTTCGAGGATTCTGTACCGAACCTATACCGTCTAGGAACCGGGATAATTGTCCGGCCTATTCAGTAGTAGGACCGACCGCTCGCGCTCGGTCCTAACCAGGCGGCGTCTGGCGAGCCTGGCTTGCTACGCTCGCGATTTAGGCGCTGGCTGCTCATCCGCCGCTCCGTTGGGCAGTTTGAGGACGACCATGAACGCGTATTTGCCTAGAGAGTTTCTGCAGGTAGCACTTCACCAGAGAGGTGGCAACCCGGCACGCCTGGACGAGCTTTTTAGGTTGCTTGAGCAACTCGCATTCAAGCCGGTTGTCGGAATTGACCTACAGAAGATTTCGAAGAGAGGATTACTGCTTCTTCCAACTCGCCAATGCAGATTCCCTTTCGAGCAGGGCGAGCTTGATTTCATTGTAAGCTTTCTCTCTCAAGGTAACCCTCTCTTCCATCTTTCGAATCATCCTCCCTTGACAAAACAAGACACGAGCCTTGGGCAGCTACTTGGATATCGGTTCCACAGTGTAGTGAACGGAACTGACCCCCACTGTGATTTTGAAGTATATCCTACACCACACTCTGTTTCAGTCTTCGAGTCTGTTGACGCCAACCTGCACTTCTCCATCCGTAACTCATGCATCGTTACTTACGACAATGATTCATTCTCAGTAATCGCAGATTTCTCAAGATCTAATTTGTCTAATGGCGACCCAAACGCGGCCTTCGGGATCGCGCGCCCCCGCAACCTTGGGACGGGAGCCGGAGCCATTGTGGCATTAGGGGACTCCGGGCTCTTGGGAGAACCTATGTCAGGGAATCCGGGGCCTGGCCTGCATGCAGGAGATAATTTGGAACTTGTGAAGCGTATTCTTCGCTGGCTACAAAATCAGACTGCCCAACGAGTCGATTGAACCGGGCCTACCGTCGAGAATCCCTTTGAGGGCAAGCCGCATGGCGGGTACGCTCGCTGCCTTTAGGCCCACGCCAGGCGAGGTGTTCGGAGCGGTTGATGTCTAGGATTCCTATGGAAACTTGACGATTTTCCCATCTCCCAGTACAATATACCCATGACGAGGCGTACCGAGTTTGTGCCCTATCGGCCCAAGACCATTCTGAACCGGCACAAGCGTCCAGACCATTGGTTTTGGACGCGTTACACGGCCTATCCGTACAAAGGTTGTCAACACGGCTGTGAGTTCTGCTACTGTCGCGAAAAGAAATACGCGCCCCATGACGACCCCCATGATTTCGCCTATGTCATTCAGATCAAAGAGAACGCTCCCCAGTTGCTGCGCCGGGCGCTGAGCCGCGTCCCGGTGGGAGTGGTCGGCACCGGCGACTATCAGCCCGCCGAGCGCAAGTTCGAGCTCTCGCGGCGGATGCTCGAGGTCTGCTGCGAGCTGGGGTTTCCCGTCTTTGTGCTGGAGCGCTCGCCGCTGGTGTTGCGTGACCTGGATCTGCTGCAGGCCATTGACGAGAAAGCCGTCACCGTCGTTGCCTTCAGCATCATCTCGACACCCGATTCGCCGGGCTACGAGCGCGTACAAGAGATGGAGCGTCTGGCGCCGCCCATCGAGAAACGCTTTGCCGCGATGGAACAGATCGCCAAAGCTGGCATCCTGACCGGTACCTGCATGATGCCGATTCTGCCCGGTCTGTGTGACAACGATGCCAACCTCCAGTACGTGGTCAGATGGACGGCCGACCATGGTGGCCAGTTCGTCCTCGCCGGCGGCCTGACCATGGCCGATCAGCAACGGGATTACTTTTTCGGCGTCCTGGATGAGCGCTTTCCCAACCTGGCAGATCCGTACAAGCGCCTGTATCCACGGGGAAGCTATGGCCCTGCCCGCAGCAATTGGAGAGGGCTCGCTTTGCGTGTCAAAGAGCTGTGCGAGCAGTACGGGATTGCCCACCGGATGCCTCGACCCATCATCCCCGGTGACAAGCGGACGCTGAACAAGCGCGTAGTGGAAGCGCTGGCCAACCAGGTCTATTGGATGGAGCTGGCCGGCGAACCAAAGCACCGCCTATGGGCCTATCGCAAGGCAGCCTGGGCCATCGAGGATACTGAGCAGGATCTGGGCTTGATCTATCGCCTGATGGGGCGCAAGGGCTTGGAGAGCATCCAAAATGTCGGGCCGCGCCTGGCGCAGGTGATCGAACAGTTGCTCAAAGCCTGGATGCCCAGCTAGGCGGGGAGCCCTTGGTGGGTACAGGGCAGCCTACTCCGCTTGCGGATTTTGCCCCCCTACGGAACTCTATTCTACCCATAATTGCAGGGTTTGGCGCGGAAAAGTAGGGTGATTCTGTAAATCGCCCTGGATACCATCCGCATGAGAGGCGCTCCCCATTGACTTGTGTAGGGCAGCAAACTTGCGGATTGTGATCTGCTGCAGGTGATACGACTACCGCACTGCTTGGGGCCCGTGGATCACTGACCTTCCCCGTTGCCTCTAGTCAAGGCTGCTTTCATTCGCTCCAGCGCCTCCACGAGGATCGCGCGCGGACAACCAAAGTTCAGACGGACGAATCCTTCGCCGCCTTGGCCAAACATTGCGCCATCGTTGAGCGCCACCTTGGCCTCGTTGAGAAAAAACGTGTGCGGGTTGTCGGGGATGCCCGCCTGTTGGCAATCGAGCCAAGCAAGGTAGGTGCCCTCGGGCTTGCGGGTGGACACGCCGGGCAGACAAGAATTGACATAATCAAACATGTACTCGCGGTTCGCCTCCAGGTAGCGTAGCGTCGCGTTCAACCAGGGCTGGCCGTGGCGATAGGCGGCCAGCATGGCCGTGTAGCCCATCACGTCCAGCCGTGGGACGAGGCCAGCTTTTGCTTTCACAAACCGCTTCCGCAGCTCCTCATTTTCGACAATGGC
>JASFTJ010000324.1:0-4139 GCA_050053615.1 Anaerolineae bacterium
TCGTAATGGCTGCTGAATAGGCCGGGTACTGGAACGCTTGAAAGGCTGCGGCCAGCAAACCAACGAGGTAGATATGCCCGATCTGCAGGTTCCCAGTCACATGCACGAGCAACACAACGAGCGTCGCCAGACCAGCACTCAAATCGCTGAGGATCATCACCCACTTTCGATTCCAGCGATCCACCAACGCGCCTGCGATGGGACTGAGCAATACCGTTGGACCAAAGGAGACCAAGCTCATCAGCGCCAACGCCGTGGCCTGGCCTGTGATATCGTAAGCCCAAATGCTCAGGGCAAACCAGGTCATGGTGCTGCCAAGCAGCGAGACGACCTGTCCAAGCCAGACGACGACAAAGGTTCTGAAACTCGAACGTCGGAGTTGCATAACAGCCTTTCAGGATTGATTGGCTACCATTGATGACTGGTTCTGCTCTAGCCACCTACCCATCTCCGCCTTACTAATCCGCCATCCGCGTCCCACCCTGTAGGCTGGGAGGTCTCCTTCCTTGATCCAGCGGCGTACAGTATATACAGAAACCCGCAGAAGTTCGGAAGCCTCCTGCGGGGTCAAGAAGGGCTGCTGCTCTATCGGATTCGTCTCTCTTGCGGGCATGCTGTGCCTCCAAGACAATAGTAACAGTGGAAATTCCAAGCGCTGATAGTATAGCAGAAAGAAGCAGGACCTTCCATAGGACATTAGTCCTACTTCAATCCCTCGGAATAAGCAAGAACGGTGCACGAGCGCAACAGAACGCTACCCCCGCACACCATCTCTTCCCAGGCCTGCTTGCTTTCTGGTGATCCCTCCCAATCGCGCTGATGGAGGTGGAGGTGTATCTCCGTGGGAGGGCTTACCTGCAATGAGGATATGTCTTGAACCCCAAACCGGCCTCTAGGGACAGATTCGGTTATCAACACGAAACAGAGTACCTATCTTCCGACCTTGCTGACAAGGGCCTTCCGGCGCAGGAGAGAGGGCATACGCGCCCTCTCTCCTGTGTCCGATTGCCTTTTTTTTCGATTGTCTGCTACCCTACACAAATCAACGGGGTGCATCTCTCATGCAAATTGCGTCCTGGGGCAATTTGCCGAATCGCCCTACTTTTCCTAGCCGACCCCAGCAATCATGGGTAGAACTAGAATTCTGTAGGGTAGCAAATTCCGATAGCTCACACGGAACCGCAGGCCAGTGAACACGGTCCACCAGAGAGCCGCTTCTTTTTCCCGGCAGCTATCTTTTTTGTTGCTGCTTCAGCACTTAGGCCGCCAAGTCCGGCCGTTTCAAAGCCTCGAACTGAGCCGTCAACTCTATCCGTCGCGCTTCCGCCGCCTGTCGACCCTCATCCAGGATGGCCTCCACACGATCCTCGATCAGCCGTCGCGTCTCGACCCCACTCCTGGGTGTGAATAGCATCACCAAACCCACACCTACTAGAGCTCCAAGCAGCAATCCGCCAGAAATGCGTAGAATCCTCATAAATTCACCTCCTATCAATAGTTTGAAGATGTCGAAGAGCCGATCGCCTCTCGCACGCGGCGAGAGAGGGCGCCAAAGAATTCAGTGTACATCACTTCCAGTGTCCGGGGACGGGGTAAATTGACGGCCACCTCGGCGCGGATGGTCCCCGGCCGGGGTGACATGACCAGCACCCGGTCCGCGAGGAAAACTGCCTCTTGCAGATTGTGCGTGACCATCACCGCCGTGACCTGCTGCGCCCGCCAGATACGCAGCAACTCTAAATTCATCTGCTCGCGACTCAAGGCATCGAGGGCACCGAATGGTTCGTCCAGCAGCAGCACCTCCGGATCGCCGACCAGGGCCCGGGCGATGGCTACCCGCTGCGCCATCCCGCCTGACAGTTCGCGGGGATAGGCTGCTTCGAATCCCTGTAATCCAACCAGACTCAGCAGATCTCGCGCCCGCCGCTCGGAACTGTTTCGTGCGCCCCATGCCACTTCCAGCGGCAGGGTCACATTGCGCAGAACTGTCCGCCAGGGCATCAGATTCGCCTCTTGGAAAACATAGCTTATCTGCCGACGAGGCGACGACAGCTGCGTTCCGTCCAGGCGCACCCATCCATCCGTGGGCGCCAACAGCCCGCCCAGGATGCGCAACAACGTGCTTTTGCCACATCCCGAGGGGCCGACGACGACCACAAACTCTCCCTGCTCTACCGCCATATCCAGGTCATGAAGGGCCAGGAGATCCCCCGGGCCGCCGTGATACACGTGACGGATGCCCTCGGCCACCAATGCCGGTTTCACGCTACGGCTCCACCTCGACGATGAATTGGTTGGTGAACATTTGCGTCACATCCGCCCCGGCGCCCACCAGCCCCATCTCTTGCATGACCCGCTGAGAGGCGAGCCAGTTGGTCTCGTCGGAGTAGCCTAGGTCCTCCGGAGCCGCCTGCCAGAACTCAACGGACTCGGCCAGGATGGCCCGGTTGACAGCCTCAGTCTCGCCATCGCTGGCCGCCTCAGGGACATGCTTGAGGGAAATGTCAAATGCCTCGTCGGGATGGTCCAGTGTGTAAGCCAGACCCCGCAGTGCGGCGCGGACCATGCCCTGCACCAATTCCGGACGCTCTCGAATCGTTCGTTCGTTGGTGATCAACCCATTGGATACCAGGTTGGCATAGTCAGCCACATAGATGACGTCAACCGACTGCCCGGAGGACTGTATCTGCACCGGTTCGTTCATGGCATAGCAAATGGCCGCATCCACTTGACCCTCGCTCAGCGCCGCGACCTGCGTGTAGCCGATGGACACAAGCTCAGTGTCGGTTTCCTCCAGTTCGACGGCATCCAGCAGCGCCTGCCAGCCAATGTAGCTCGCGCCGTAGGTCGCTGGTGTGCCCACCCGTCGTCCAACCAGATCCGCAGGCCCCCGGATGCCGGCCTCTGTCAGCGAAACGACGCACACCGGGAAGCGTCGATACCAATTCAGCACATAGACCACCGGCAATTCCTGACTACGGGCCAGGATGACCTGGTCGCCGCTAGCGATGGCAAACTGTAGCTCATCACTCCCCACCAGCTTGAGCAGGTCGGTCTCCCAACCATAGTCAAATTCGATTTCAATCCCTTCCTCGGCGAAATATCCCTTCTCTACAGCCACGTAGAACGGTGCAAACTGCACGTTGGGGATGAACCCCATGGCCAGCGTTACCGTCTGCGCCGGTTCCTTGCCCACCGGTCCACACCCAGCCAGCAGACTTGCCAACCATAGTATCAACCCAGCCACTGTCTTTCGTTTTGTCATCCTTCCTCCAAAAGGTTTAGTTAACTCCCTCGTTTCCAGCCCAGCAGCAGCGCCTCCGCTGCCGAGACCAGACCATACAGCCCGAGGGCGATAGTCATCAGCACGAACAGGGCCACGAACATGAGCGGTGTATCAAACAAGCCTCGGTTGGACAAGTTCACCAAGAAGCCGAGTCCCCGATCGGATTGGGCAAACTCGCCCACGACCGCCCCAATGACAGACAGCGTCACGCCCACTTTCAGTCCGCCTAGGAGTACCGGCAGGGCAGCAGGCACCTCCAAGAACTTGAAAACCTGCCAACGACTGGCCTGCAAAGAGCGCATTAGGTCCATCAGGTTCTCCTCCACCGAACGGAGGCCGACGATAGTGTTCACCAACACCGGAAAAAAGATGGTCAGCGCGCAGACCAACATTTTGGACAGTAGGCCAAAGCCGAACCAGACAATGAGCAGAGGCGCCAGGGCAACGATGGGCACCGACTGGCTGGCCACGATGTAGGGCGACAGGAAGCGCTCAACCAGTGTAAACTTGGCAAGCAGGTAGCCGAGCAACGTTGCCGCTGTGAGCCCCAGGGCCAGGCCGCCCAGAATCTCGACCAGGGTCACTGAAGTATGATACCACAGCGACCCGTCGGCAGCCACCCCCAGGAACCGGTTCCAGACTTGCCGGGGCATGGGCAACAGAAACGTCGGATAATCTCCGACGCGCCCAATTACGTGCCACGCGCCGACAAAAGCCACCATGGCGACCGGCACCAACAGGACTTCGAGCCGTTGACGGGCAAAGTAGCCGAGGCTCCGCAGCCAGGGTCGCACCCTGGCCCTCCGCGGGCTCATCCGCTTCTGCTTGTTTGATGTCATCACGCGCACAGGCT
>JASFTJ010000325.1:0-4136 GCA_050053615.1 Anaerolineae bacterium
CCCCTTGTACTCAGGTTGGGTCAAGGCTGGCAGATCATCAGGCGGAGCCAGGTCATGCTCCTCGAACCAGCCCTTGTCATAGTTCAAGCACACATCGCCATAATCGACCGGCAACATGCGGAATGAAGGATCAACTTTGAGGTCGTCCGGAATGTCGGCCAAGGCGGGCGATTCGTACGGTTCGAGGATATCCCCCGCCAGCGCCCGGCTGAGAAAGGTGTTGTCCACCCCATAGATGACGTCCGCCAGAGGGTTGTCCTTGCTCAAGAGCGCCTGGTTCAGCATCAAGCCTGTATCGCCTGAGCGGAGGAACTGCACCTCGCAACCACAACTTTCCTGAAAGGCGGCAATGACCTCCTCACTCACATCAAAGCTGTCGTGGGTCATCACAGTCAGGGTGCGCCCTGCTTCCGCCTGCGTTGCAGTGGGTATGGGGCTTTCCACGACAGGTGGTTCTGTGGGGGATGGTATGGCCGTGGGCGTCGGGCCGCAGGCTGCCATCAACGTCGCGGCTATCAGTATTGCTACTCCAAAGATCTTGGCTCTCATCTTTCAGTCTCCTTTTTGTCTCCTCTATACCTATTTCTGACTGCCCTTTGTTCAGCGGACCTATTTCTGACTCTGCTGAGAAGAGTCGCTTCAGCAGGGAAAGAGAGGATATCCCCCCTGGTTGACTGACAAAACTCGTTTGCGGTCTAGGTGAAACGATCACGGCACACGGATTTCCACGGATTCACACGGATATGCCTGGTTTTTTATCCGTGAAATCGTATCATCTCAATAATTCGGGGGAGCCGCCCCTGCTTTTTGAGATGATACCGTAAAATCTGTGAATCCGTGTCCCAAGAGATTTGTCAGTCAGTCAAGGACATCCCCTCACTCTGCTGTCCCCTTCTTTTTTAGGGCAGCCCTTCTTCACTTCCTCAACGACGGACCGTGGACAACGAGCAGGTACCCCCGTTCCACCTCAACCCGGGCGACAGAGGCCATCATTTCGTTGCTGACCCCCCGGCTGAAACCAAACCGGAGTGTATCGCCCTGGAGCGCCCAGGCCAAGCCGCTGGTCGTCACTCCGTGCACATCTCCGCCCAAGGGCAGGAGGGAAACCAGGTCGCCGATCTCTCCTTCGAAGGTTGCAGTCTCGCCGCTCCGGACCAACAGCGCTTCCTCACCGTCATTCACAATACGGACCGATGTGCCATCCAACTGAGGAAGCGTCAGCAAGAGCACGTTGGCCAGCGTGTGATCCAGCCGCCCTCCCAGGGCGCCCAAGATGACGATTTCTCGCACCCCCTGGCGCCCGACATACGTCAGAGCCAGTTCGAGATCAGTCTCGTCCTTGGCCCGGGGGTGCACGACGAACTCGCATCCCTGGGATGTCAGCGCCACCCGGTCTTGGTTCGTGAGAGAATCCATATCGCCGATGACCAGCTGTGGGATCAGACCCCAGGCCAGCGCCTGCGCCGCCCCTCCGTCGGCGCCGACGATCCAGTCACCTTCTTCCACCCAGCGACGCCAGTCTTTATTCTCACAGGACCGCCCGCTGGCAATGATTACAGCTCGCACAACCCCCTCCTAATCAGACGAAACAGCCAGAAACAGAAGAACCGCCTGCCTGTCGGCTGGCGGTTTTCTCCTCATCGGTATGCTTTCCTCCGCCGGCATTACCCAGGTCAGGTTCTAAGGGTCGGCGACGTTTGCAGGTCACCCTCTCAGCCTGGCTACCCAAGCTCCCCTAGCGCTATGCAACTCTTTGTAGATCATTCTACCACTCTATCTCCCCCCTGTCAAACACGTGACCCGGTGACGCTTGGCCTCTCCTGTCACTTGTGGTATGATTACACCAAAGCGGATCGTCCAGTCCTTGGAAAGGAGCAGAACATGAAAGCGGTCGTGATGGCTGGTGGCGAAGGCTCGCGGCTGCGCCCCTTGACCATCGGTCGTCCCAAACCGATGGTCCCTATGGCCTCTAAGCCGGTCATGGCCCACATCCTAGATCTCCTCAAGCGCCAGGGCATTACCGAGATCGTGATCACCCTCCACTTTATGCCCGAGTTCATCCAGAGTTATTTTGGTGATGGGCAAAGCCTGGGGATAAAGATCCACTATGCGATCGAAGAGACGCCCCTGGGCACAGCGGGCAGCGTCAAGAACGCCCAGAAATACCTCGATGAACCATTTCTCGTCATCAGTGGTGATGCAGTGACCGACATCCATCTGCAGCAGGTCATTGCCTTTCACCGAGAGAAAGAAGCCGAGGCTACGTTGACCCTCTATCGCGTGCCCAATCCGCTGGAGTACGGTGTCATCATCACCGACTCGGACGGCCGGATCACCCAGTTCTTGGAGAAACCCTCCTGGGGTGAGGTCATCTCGGACACGGTGAACACTGGTATCTATGTAGTCATGCCATCGGTGCTGGATTTGATCGAAAAGGGTGTGCCCACCGACTGGGGTAAGGACGTGTTCCCGCGGCTGCTGGAGGACGGACATGCCCTCTTTGGCTACGTGGCGGAAGGCTGCTGGACCGACGTGGGCGACATTGGCGAGTACATGCGCGCCACCAGTGATGTGCTCCACCACCGGGTCCAAACCGAGGATTTGGGCAAGCACATTGGCGGTGAGGTCTGGTGTGACGAGGATGTACAGATCGCGCCCGACGCCCAGCTCTATGGCCCGATCTATTTGGGCAAAGAGGTCAAGATTAAGGGAGGCGTCATCATCCATGGGCCGACTGCCATCCGCGACTATACCATCGTGGACAATCGGGTTCACATTGATCGCAGCATCGTCTGGCGCAACTGTTATATCGGCGAAGGGGCGGAGCTTCGGGGAGCGATTGTCGGGCGCCAATGCACGGTCAAGAGCAGGGCCGTGTTGTTTGAAGGTGTGGTGCTGGGCGACAATTCCATCGTCGGTGACGGTGCAGTCCTTCACTCGAACGTAAAAATCTGGCCCGGCAAAGAGATCGAGCCGGGGGCGACCGTCAAGACGAGCATCATCTGGGGCGCCCGGGGGCGGCGCGTGCTCTTTGGTCGGTTCGGCGTGACCGGTGTGGTGAATGTGGACCTCACGCCCGAGTTTGCAGCGAAATTGGGAGCCGCCTTTGGCGCGATCCTACCCAAGGGGAGCACGGTCACCATCAACCGGGATCCCCACCGCAGCCCCCGCATGATCAAGCGCGCCGTCATCTCTGGCCTTCCCTCGGCCGGCATCCATGCCAGCGACCTGCGCTCCATGCCGATCCCCGTCGCTCGCTACTACACCCGGGCCACAGAGGCAGCCGGCGGCGTCCATGTGCGCCTTTCCCCCTTTGACCAGCGGGTGGTGGACATTCGCTTCTTTGACAGCCAGGGCAGGAATCTGAGCAAGGAAGCTGAGCGCAAGATCGAGCGTATCTTTTTCCGCGAGGATTTCCGGCGGGCCTATCTGAACGAGATTGGCACGATCGCTTATGCGCCCCACGTGATCGAGACCTACCGCGAAGGGTTTCTGTCAGCGGTGAACGCCGAGACCATCCGCGAGGCCGGATTCAAGATCGTCGCCGACTATGCCTATGCTCCATCTTCGGCAGTGCTGTCACCTCTCCTGACCGAGCTAGGCGTGGAAGTTGTACCCTTGGCAGCTCACGTGGACGGCGAAAAGATGTCAGTGACGCCTGAGGAGTTTGAAAAGGAACTCAAGGAACTGACCCTCATCACCGACGTACTCGATACGCATTTGGGCGTGCGGCTCGACGTGGGCGGTGAAAAGATCTTTTTGGTGGACGACCAAGGTCAATACGTCCCCGAGCTAACGGCCAGCGTGGCCATGGCTACGCTCGCTCTGCGCGAGAGCCCGGGTGGCGCCATCGTTGTGCCGGTGCACATGCCCAGCGTCTTTGAACAGATCGCCGCCGAGTATGGCGGGCACGTCTTGCGCTGCAAAATGGATCCCCACGATCTGATGGAGATGTCGGCGCGCGAAGAGGTGATCATGGCCGCCGACGGCACAGGCAATTTTGTCTTTCCTCAGTTCCAGGCGGCCATTGACGGGCTCATGGCCACAGTCAAGCTGCTAGAGTTTCTGGCCACTCAGCGAACAACACTGTCAAACGTAGTAGCCGGATTGCCCGCCTTCTCCATCAGCTATCAGGA
>JASFTJ010000326.1:0-4120 GCA_050053615.1 Anaerolineae bacterium
CCAGCGGGATGGCAATGAGCATGGCCAGGAGAACCGCGGCCCCGGAGATGAGCAGGATTTGTTCGCGAAACGAATCCACCAGTTGTTGGAAGGATGCCTGTTTGGCTCCCACGTAGAGGCTGCCGACCATTAGCTCCCGGTGGTCATAGAGAGGCTTATAGCGGGTGATGTACCATTGGTTGACCACAAAGGCTGGCCCTGTGAACGCTTCGCCGTTCGTCAGCACCTGGTCAAAGACCTCCTGTGAAACGCGGGTGCCGATGGCCCGGCGGCCGGCTTGGTCCAGCACGTTGGTAGAGATGCGCAGGTCGCCGAAAAAGATAGTCACCGTGTCCACGCCAGCTACCTCTTGGATACGGTCCACCAGGGTAAAATCGTTATTGAATAGATACGCAGCCAACACCGCTCCCTTTGCCATTCCATCCTCACCCTGGATCGGGTAGACGGCTGTCAGCGCCAAGCCGGCTGTGCCTGCACGGGGATCAAGAAGGCTCTGGTGCGGCTCGGGGTGTATCCATCAGCTCGACGCAGGCTTGTCCGTCCAACCCGACTTGGGCCAGAAGCTCGGCGGGGATGATCTCGGTCGTTGCTGTCCCCACGCCAGACGAGAGCACGTCTTGGACAATCGGCAAGTCCCGCCAGTTTCCCTTGGCGAAAACCGGCGACAGATCGCCATTGGTGCGCAGGGTACGGCTCGCCACCATGTTGCCTTTGGTATCGAGGACGACGAGAAGATAGGTTCCTCCCACAATCGGCACGGTGGTTTTGTGGACAATCTGTTCGTCAATGATCTGAATGGCCTCAACCTGGCCTTGCGAGGCGGCTGGCAGATGCTGGATCACACGCGCATCTCGCGCCATTCGGTAGCTGATGGCAGCTGTCTCGTCCAGCTTGAGCTGGTAGAAGGCCTCGGCCAGCTTCATGTCCCGGCCCACGCGCTTGTCCTGAGCCTCCACCAGGTAGTCGTTTATGACATTGTAGGTGATCAACGTCGCAACAACGACGGTAATGGTTGCTGTCAGCGTGAAACCCGCGATCAGGATAGGCAGCAGCCATCGGCCTGTTAGCTGCGTCAGAAGCTTCTGCATGTCAGCGCCTCCTTGGGTCAGGGAGCCAGACTGGCTCTCTAGCGCACGACGAGAACCGGTCGATCCAGCTCGACCACGAGCTTGTGGGCCAGGTCGTCAAGCAGAATACGCCCCCATCCTTGTCTTCGATAGGCGCCGATGACCACCAGGTCATAGTCCTCACGTTGCGCTTCGTCCAAGATTTCCTCCACGACCAGGCCATGGCGCACCTTGGCGCGAGCGCAAAGGCCCAGACCCGCCAAGGCCTCGATGTCCCGCGCAAGCAGTTCTCCTTCGGGCGCTCGTTCCTCGAGCAGTTCCTCCGTGTCGCTGCGCAACTGCTTGCCTCTCACCCCCGGGCCGGCGCTTATCTGGGACATGACGTGCAGAACGACGATCTCCCCGGCGCCATCGATCAGACCTATCGGGAGCTCTATGAAGCGGCGTAGCGCCGATGGCCCTTTCTTGGGCGAATCCGGGGGAAGCCCAACCGAAGGATCCGCGTTGCCGCTATCGCACAACAAAATGCGCTTCATCGGTTTAATCTTGCCCTTGGCCACGATGACCGGGCATGGGGCATGTTCCACAACACGGATCACCGTCGAACCCAGGAGGAAGCGTGTCGCCAGATGTTGGTTGGGTTCCTGCCCGACGATGACCAGGTCGTAGTGGCCTTCTTTAGCTTCCTCGACAATCTCCACAGCCGGATGGCCAACCCGCAGCTTGGTGCGCGCCTCTGACACCTGAGATTGGACGACCTCGGAGGCTTGAGCGAGGATTGCTTCAACCCGGCCCAGGGATCGAGTTGCCTGGTGCTTGACTACGGTCAAGATGGTTAGCGGCTCATGGCTTCGGCATGCAATCTGAGCGCCGAGGCGCAGCACAGCCTCGGCATGCGACAAACCCTTGATAGCTACCAAGATAGGCATGGTGGATACCTCCTACACCACCATCAAGACGATGGGCATGATAAAGATGGCAGCCAGGAACAGGGCCAGGTTGCGATTGTTGGCTGTCACCCAGCCAACGAGGTGGAGCATCCCTCGCTCATAACGGCGGTAGACGGTAGTGAGAATGAGCATGGACACGACGGTGATGCTAAACATCTCGACCAGGACAATGGTAAAGGCCGGCGGATTGTTGAGCAACACAGCTGCCAGCAGCGTGTCGATGAACGTGGTGATGTTGGCGCCCATGATATAGGGAATCACGTTCTCCCGCCGCACGAAACCGCGGGTGCTCAGGGGGACCAGGATGGCCAGCGAGAGACTGACCGACATGGAGATCATTGTGACGAGAGCCCCCAGGAGAAACATCACCCACGGTCGGTAAACCAGGCGCGACATCCACCCCAGTTGGCTCTCTTTGAGCGTCATCTGAGGCAGGCATTTGTCGAATAGATTGAAGCTAACCCAGATGACGCCCAATCCAACCACAAAGACGCTCCAGTTGGGTAGCAGAGCAACCGCGACTCCTGCCACCGGTTCCACCACCCCATCCACAACCGAATGGAGCAGCGCGCCGGAATGCAGTTGCAATCCATCGAGAGCCCTTGTGTAGAGGATGACGGCGCCGAGCAGCAGGCCAGGCAGATAAGTCGTCGCCGTGACCGTCAACGACAACAGGCCCATGCTCAGACTCGTCGCCCGGTCACGGCCGCGAAGGACGTACAGGAAGCCGATCAGCAGCACAACAAAGCTCGCTCCCAGCCGGCTGCCGGTGATCATGGCAAAGGCGCCCAGCCTGTCCACCGCGCCGGCGTCGAAAAAGGCCAGGGCCGCCGCGGCGACCGGCGAGCCGCTCATGATCGCGTAGGCGAACAGCCAGCCGAACCCGAGGGCGTTGGCCGCGCTGCTCACATCGAGCAGATTGCGCACCAGGGGAGCAACCGCGCGCGCTCCCTCCTTCATGAGGGTGATGGCCAGCATGAACAGGTACAGGCTGCTCAGAAACAGCCCGACCTTGCCGACGCGAACCCGCGCCCGCCAAGCGTGACTGAGAATCGCTGGCCTGGCCAGTTCGGCTTTTGCCAGAGGACCGGGCTGTGTTCTGGGCGGCGGGGCTGACGCCGTCGTGTTCAAGTTGTGTATCTTGGACATCATCACTCTCCTGTGTCCAACACTCTTGGGACCGACTCAAGCTGGATGCGCGGCTCGATCTCTGTTTGCCACAGCCCCCCCACCAACCGGCTGTACGCCTGCGACCAGCCGCCCAGGTCCTCTACGGCGAAAGGCTGTGGGATTTCCGGGAACGGCTCGCCGTCCAGGTCCGCCGGTCGAAGGTGATAGCGGCTCAATGCCTGCTGACCGGCCTCACCCAACAGATAGTCCAAGAAAGCTTGGGTCACCGACCGCTCGCTTGGGGTCACATTGTCGTCTATGATCACGGCCACGTGCTCGGCGACGATGGTGCGCGGCGGCATCACGATCTCTAGCAGCGCGCCCCGCTCTTGGGCCAAGAGGGCGTCGTGTTCGTAGGTCACAAAGGCGTCGCCGGCTCCCAACTCGAACAATGTCATCGTCGCTCGGGCCGAGGCGCCCAGCAGCCGGACGTTGTGCCAGATGGCCTGGAGTTGGGCTTCCGCCGTCGCCTGGTCGTTGGATTCGAGCAGAGCGCTGCCGTACTCGACCAGGATGGCCCACTGGCCGGCGCCCGAGGTGCGGGGGTCAGCGTGGAGCAGCCGCAAGCCGGGCTGGGCCAGGTCGGCGAATCTGGTGATAGCCCATGGGTTGCCAGGGCGGGTGACGATGACCATGGGCGTGCGCCCGATCACAACCGGCTGGTTGTTCACCCGCACCCGCCGTCCAACCTTGAGGTGGGTCACGTGTTGGGCATTGCTGAACAGGGCTACGTCCGCCGGCGCTCCCAGGTTGATCTGCCCTGCCAGCGTGCCCGACGGACCGGACACGCCTTCGATGGTCAGGTCCTGTCCTGTCTCGGCCTCCCAGGCCGCCTCAAAAGCGGGAAAGATGCTCTGGGTCAGCACTTCTTCCTGGGTGCTAAAGGCATACACCACCAGGCGGATCTTGGTGGGCGCACCCGACAAAGCGATC
>JASFTJ010000327.1:0-4109 GCA_050053615.1 Anaerolineae bacterium
CGCGAGTAGCCGCCCGGCTTGAGCAGGTCGCTGGCGGCGGTGACGGGGCAGGCGCCGCAAGCCAGGATGGTCGGCAGGTTGAGCGCGTCGGCCCCGGCCGAGTAGGAGACGTCGAGGTCGGGGAACTCGAGGCGGAGCCTGTGAAAGAGGTTCATGGTGATGGGATAGAGTGCCCGGCCCGACATGTACATCTCGTCGCCGGGCAGCGCGCCCCGGTGGTTGGCCATGGCCAGGGTGTTGCTCAGCTTGGCGCCAAAGGTCAGCCCCCGCTCGGCGGCCACCTGTTGGAGCGAGGCGATGAGCGCCACGGCGCGCTCGTATTTTAGGTCGTGCTCAAACACCCGGTCGGGGATCTGGATCTCGTGGTAGCCCAGGTGACTGTGCAGGATCTCCATGACGGCATCCTGGCCCAGCAGGGTGGGGTTGAGCTTGACAAAGGTGTGCAGCCCACGCTCGGCCAGCATGTAGCGGGCGATGGCCTCGATCTCGTCGGGTGGGCAGCCGTGCATGGTCGACAGGGTGACCGAGTTGGTGAGTTGGGTGGGGATTGGGGAATCGGGTATCAGGGAATCGGGGAGCTGGGCTAGGAGCTGGGCGATTCCTTCGGAGGCGTCTTCCATGTGGGCCATGAAGCGCTGCATCGGCTCGGTCTGGATGCCCTCCAGGTTGTAGCCGACACTCATGTTGAAAATCGTACCGAACGGCTGGTCATCCCAGCCGAGCACGCGGCGCAGGACGTGGATGAACACCCAGGCCTTGACGTACTCGTCGGCTGACTGCTCCAGCTTGAGTTCCTGCGACCACTCGACGTTGTAGCCCTCGTCCTCCATGTCGATACAGGGGCGAGGAATCTCCAGTTCGTCCATGATCTGGACGGTCTTGAGCTCGATAAAGCGCCCGCCCGACAGCCAGGCGGCCAGGATATTCTGGGTGAGCTGGGTGTGCGGCCCGGCCGCCGGCCCGACGGGCGTGGCCAGGTGGTGGCCGAACATCTCGGTGGCGTAGGGCGCGTCGGGCTGGGGTGTGTGGAACAGAGAGCGGTGAATGCCAAAGATCGAGTCGTTGGCATCGAGCTCGCGTAGAATCCAGTTCAGCAGAACGTCAAACGGCTGGACCTTCATTTCGTCCGACATGGTTTACCTCCTGGGGAACCCAGGCCTGGGATGCGGCGTATTGATGCGTTGCTCCGGGTTCAGTCGGTCAATCAATCTCCACTGGCTGTCTCTGAAAACGGTTTGTCGGGACTCTTGCTGGCTTATGAGCCCATTATACCCCAAACTAGGGGAAATCGGGAAATCAGGTATCGGGTATCCGGCTCCCGGATACCTGATACCCGATTGCCTAGCTCTCAATCCACGTCCCGGTCTCGCCGTCCAGCGCGCGGGCGATGTTGGCCGGATCGGTGATGAGGGCCTTGCCCTCAGGGTGGGCTTCCAGGAAGGACAACACCGCCTCGACCTTGGGTCCCATGCTACCGGGGGCAAAGTGGCCTTCGGCCTGGTAGGTGCGGGCCTCGTCGGCCATCATCCTGTTCAGCCATTTCTGGTCGGGCTTGTTAAAGTTGATGGCCACCTGGGGCACGGCCGTCGAGATCAGGAACAGGTCCACCTTGAGTTCCTGGGCCAGAAGGCTGGTGGCCCGGTCCTTGTCGATGACGGCCCGCGTGCCGACCAGGTTGCCGTCGGCGTCCTCGATGACGGGGATGCCGCCGCCACCCACGGCGATGACGATAAAGCCGTTTTCCACCAGCTTGCGGATGGCGTCCAGCTCGACGATGCGCAGCGGGATGGGTGAGGCGATCATGCGCCGCCAGCCGCGCCCGGCGTCTTCGGTCACCTGCCAGCCGTCCTTTTCAAAGGCGCGAGCCTTGTCTTCGGTGGTAAAGCCGCCGATGCCCTTGGTCGGGTTCTGAAAGCCGGGGTCGTCGCGGTCGACGAGCACCTGGGTGACGACAGCGGCGATGGGCTTGTGGATGCCCCGCCGCTGGAACTCGTTGCCCAGCGCCTGGGCGATCATGTAGCCGATGGAGCCTTGCGTGTCGGCGCCGATGATGTCCAGCGGGGTGGTGTGGACCTCGTGCTCGGCCAGCTCGTTGCGGCGCAGGATAAAGCCCACCTGCGGCCCGTTGCCGTGGGTGATGATCAGGTCCCAGCCGCGCTCGATCATGTCGGCGATATGTTTGACCGTCTCCTGGACCGCCCCCCACTGCGACTGGACGTCTTCGTGCTGCTTGTCAAGAATCAGCGAGTTGCCGCCAATGGCGATGACGGCGGTTTTGCGTGTTTGCGTCATGTGTCTTCTCCTGTTTCGAGATTGGGGAACAGGCAATCGGGTATCTGGGAATCAGGAAACGTCGAATTGGGCGGTTCTGAGATAATCTCGTAGATGATGCCCGGTTCGTGGACGAGTTTTTCGCCAAAGGTTTCTGCGCCCTGTTTCTGTTTACGGATGAAGCGGATGTAGGCGTTGAGGGCTGCCGCAGCTTCGCTAGTTGTCTTGCGGACCCAGGCCAACTGCTCGTCGTTCACGTAGCCGACGGCGTGGGCGGCGACGAAGCCACCCAACGTCTCAAACAATGAACCCCTGGCATAGTAGAAGAAACGCAGCCTGTCGGGAAAGTGGTAGCGGCCATACCCCTCGGCGATGTTGAGCGTTGTGCTAAGCGCGGCCCGGCGCAGTTGAGAAGCCAGATTGTACTTTTCATAATCTGGGAGCTTCTTCGCCAGCCGGTACGCTGCCGTCAGCACCGCCATCGCCGCCTGATAAAACCTCAGTTCCTCAAACCGCTCCTTCTCCATCCGCCACACCCCCCGATTGCCTGATACCCGATACCAATCTCCCTACAGATTTCCCATAGTGAGAGCCATTGCGGCCTTCTGCACGTGCAGCCGGTTCTCGGCGATGTCATAAACGGCGCTGCGCGGGCCGCTGGCGACTTCGTCGGTCACTTCGCTGCCCCGGTCCACGGGCATGGGATGGGTATAGATGGCGTTGTCGGTGCGGGCCATGCGCTCGGCGTCCGTCGTCCAGCCCTGGTAGGCCATCGCCTTTTCGATCTCGGCCTGCTTCTGCAGGACGCCGTTCTGGTAGGCGTCGGCCGTGACCCAGTTGCGGCTGTAGACGACGTGGGCGCCCTCGTAGCCGCTGTCGGGATCGTCCACGACGCAGAACTCGGCGCCGTTGGCCTCGCAGTTGGCGTGGGTCCAAGCATAGACCTCGGGGTCCAGGTCGTAGCCCTCGGGCCGGGCCACGGTGACGTTCATGCCAAAGCGGCTGGCAACCAGCAGCGCTTCCTGCACGCTGCACCAGGAGCGGGCCAGCGCGCCCGAGCCCCAGGTCAGCAGAAAGTTCTTGCCCTTCAGATTTTCATAGTCTGGCCGGCCGGGGCCCTCGCCGTACCACTCGGCCCAGCCCATCACGTCGGCCATGCCCTGGCAGGGGTGGAACTTGTCGTCGGCCATGTTAAGGATCGGCACGTCGGCCCAGTGGGCGTACTCGCGCAGCATCTCGTTGCCGGCGCCGTAATAGGGCACCTTGTCCTCCAGGATGCGGATGCCGATGCCGCACACGTAGCGGGCCATCACCTGGGCCGCGTCCTCGATGGTCTCGCCTGCCTGCTTTTCCGTCTTGAAACGGCCGGCCGAGGGGGTCATGAACTGGGCGTGCCCGCCCAACTCGGTGGCCGCCGCCTCAAACGACATGCGGGTCCGCACCGAGGGGTTGTAAAAGAACATCATGAACGTCTGGTGTTCCAAGATGCGGGTCCAGCGCGGTGAAAAGCGGTCGCGCTTCATCTTGGCGGCCAGATTCAACAAGGCCTGGAGTTCCTCCAGAGACCACTCTTGACTGACTATGAAGTCTTTGCCATAAAGATCCATTGTCTCCTCCGGTATGAGGGAATCAGGTACCAGGGACTCGGGTATCGGGAACATCCTGATACCTGGTACCTGATACCCGATTTCCTACATCGTCAACGCCATGACCGCTTTCTGCACGTGCAACCGGTTCTCGGCCTCGTCATAGACCACCGAGCGCCAGCCGCTCTTGGGATCGGTGTTGTCCACGACCTCGTCGTCCACTTCCCAAGTGCGGTCGCAGGGCAGGCAGTG
>JASFTJ010000328.1:0-4106 GCA_050053615.1 Anaerolineae bacterium
TGTGATGAACGGCGAGCAGGTCGAAGTGGTGCTTGTCGATGAGGCCTGGAGTTGGGACGACACGGCTCCCCATCTGCTTTGGGGAGATGGCATCTAGATTGTATCTCGAGAGGAATAAAAGTGACCATTGCAGAAATCTATTCAGAGATGAAACACAAGCTCAGTGACGTTGTTCCAGACTTTGAACTGCGAATCAAGGCTGAGCTGGCCTACGAGATCAGGCAACTCAAGAAAGAGAGAAACGCGGTGATCCTGGGCCATAACTACATGGAGCCCGCGCTATTTCACTCGATCCCCGACTACACGGGCGATTCGCTTAGCCTCAGCCGAAAGGCAGCACAGATAGACAAGGATGTCATCGTGTTCTGCGGAGTAAGGTTTATGGCCGAAACGGCCAAGATCCTCAATCCTCAGAAGACCGTCCTGCTGCCAGCCAAGAAGGCTGGCTGCTCGCTGGCAGAGAGCATCACGGCCGAGGATGTGCGAAAACTCAGGCAGAGATTCCCCGGTGTGCCCGTGGTGACGTATGTGAACACCTATGCAGACGTAAAGGCAGAGAGTGATGTCTGTTGCACGTCGAGCAATGCCGTAGCGGTGATCGAGTCGCTGGCAACAGAGACGGTGATGTTCCTCCCCGATGAGTACCTGGCCGAGAACGTGGCCCAGGAAACGGGCAAGCACATCATCTTTCCGACACGGACCCCAAAACCTGCCAGCCAGCGCGCCGCCGATCTGGACTACCATCTGATAGGCTGGCACGGCAAATGTGAAGTCCACGAAAAGTTCACCGTTCAGGACATCGAGGCTGTAAGAGCACAATTCCCAGACGTGGTGATCCTATCCCATCCCGAGTGTAGTCCCCAGGTCGTTGCAGCTTCTGACTTTTCTGGGAGCACGTCGGCCATGATCCAGTACGTGGAACAGACGTCCGCGCCTCGCTACTTGCTGCTCACCGAATGCGCTATGGGCGACAACGTCGCCGCGGCCAATCCAGACAAAGAGATGCTCCGACTCTGCCGCGTGAGATGCCCACACATGAACGAGATCACGATGGAAGACACGCTCAATGCCCTCAAGTACACGCAGTACGTGATCGAGGTGCCGGAGGAGATTCGCGCTCGAGCGGCGCGGGCGGTGGAGCGGATGATCGCCATCGGCTAAAATCGGTCAACCAGCTTCCGGTTTTCCCAAGGAATCGGCAGCCGGTCACCGTGTCTTGGCATGAGGTATGGGAATGGATCAAAAAAAGAGAAAAGACAAAGCAATCGCCATGCTTTCAGGCGGATTGGACTCGACCTTGGCCGTGAAACTGATCCTGGATCAGGGAATTGCGGTCGAAGCACTGAACTATGTCACTCCCTTCTGCACCTGCAATCGCAAGGGGAGGTGTGAGGCAAAATACGTCGCTGAGACGTTCGGCATACCCTACAGAACCGTTGCCATCACCACAGAGTTATTCCAGGTGATACAAAAGCCCCGGTACGGCTATGGCAGCGGGATGAATCCCTGTCTTGATTGCCGCATCCTGATGTTCTCGCGGGCGAGGGAGCGGATGGAGGAAACCGGCGCGGCGTTCGTTTTTAGCGGGGAGGTCCTGGGACAGCGGCCCATGTCCCAGCATCGCCAGGCTCTGCGCATCATCGAACGCGAGTCGGGGCTCGAGGGGCGACTGTTGCGCCCTCTGTCCGCCCAGCTGCTGAAGCCCACCATTCCCGAAAAGGAAGGCCTCATAGACCGCCAGAGACTCCTGTCCATCGCCGGACGTTCCCGCAAACTACAGATGGCCCTGGCCGACGAGCACCGCATCTTTGACTACCCCTGCTCAGCGGGAGGTTGTCGGCTCACCGACCCCGGCTTTGCCCGGCGGATGCGGGATCTGGTGCGTTTTCGCCCAGACTTTGATCTCAACGACGTCAATCTGCTGAAAGTAGGTCGTCACTTTCGGCTCTCTTCCGGCGCCAAGTCCATCGTCGGACGGAACGAAGAGGAGAATCGCCGCCTGTTACTCCTGACCCGAGAGGGTGATCTTGTCTTTGAGGTGAAGGGCGTTGGCAGTCCGGTCGCACTCGTCCGGGGCGATGCGATGAACAGGGAGGACATCCATCTTGCGGCGGCCATCACTGTTCGCTACAGCGATGCGCAGGGCGATGAGGTGACCGTGCATTGGCGGACAGAGTACGCTGCTTTGACGGATACAGTCCTTGCCTCGCCGCTGAGCGAAGAGAAGCTTGACGAGTTGCGAATCTAGTATCTGCAGGAAAACCGGTGGGACGCCCTAGCCTGGGGGAAGGCAGTTTTGGGTCGTGCCCAGGACCGGACAGTTTACCGTCGTATCCAGGACTGGCTATGGCTTCCGCTGCAGCATCGTGCGACAGGCCGCAGCATCCAGCGTGTTAGCGGAATCCAGGTCACCTTGCTCACCTCCTCTCACACTTTTATCCACTCTCACTGACGTGCTCTTGTGGTAAACAGCTCACGCCGGCTTGTAGGCCCTTACCTTGATGGAGGCCACTTTTCGACTCAGGTCGTGAGGCGAGAGACCCGCTCCGGTCAGCAAGGCTTGCATCTCCTCGCCCTGGATTACCTCGTCATCCTCCCGGACCGCCATAGCTTGTACTTCCTCCCACTCGGTGGTCTCCTCAATGTCGACATAGCCTCGGGACAGAATCTCGACCTTCTCGAACCCCGCTGCGCGGATTTTGTCCAGGTAATCCGACTCATCCAGCGCGCCAGCGACACACCCGGCCCAGGCATCCAAGTTCTCGCGGATGGGCTGGGGAAGATCGCCGTCAACGACAATGTCAGATACATTTAGCCGTCCACCGGGCCGCAGCACGCGGTAGGCTTCGCGAAAGACGGCATCCTTGTCGGGCGAAAGGTTGATCACACAGTTGGAGATGATGACATCCACCCACGCGTCGGGCAGAGGCATGTCCTCCATCTCGCCGAAGCGAAAGTCGATGTTGGTCGCCCCGACCTTTTTGGCGTTGCGGCGGGCCAGCTTGATCATGTCCGGCGTCATATCCAGCCCAATCACCCTGCCCTCCGGACCAACCTTTTCGGCAGCCAGAAAACAGTCAATCCCCCCACCAGATCCGAGATCGAGAACGACCTCGCCCGGCTGGAGCCCGGCGATGGCCACTGGATTGCCGCAGCCTAACGAAGCACCGGTGACGCTGTCCGGCAGTCCAGTGAGTTCCTGGTCCGAGTAGAATCTGGAGGCAGCCGTCGTGGCCTCGGCGCTTGTCTCCGATGGCCCACAGCAACTTGTCTGGGCCGCCTTCTCTTCTGCACTCCCGAGGGCCGCCGGCGAGGGTCCACAACAGCTTGCCCGGCTTGCTCTCTCGCCTGTACTGGACAGGGGCTCCTCGACAAAGCGGCGGGCAATGCCCCCATACGCATCGCGCACAACTTTCTTGATCGTCTCATCCATCGTGCCTTGACTCATTTCCAATCCTCCTTTTCCAATATAAATATTTGCATACGTCTATGCATAGACCCAAAAGAAAACGGCCGCTCATGCCTCGCATGCCTCTTCCGCATCGAACTTGGCCATGAGCTGACCGCAGCACTCCACCACATTGTTGCGATTGATATCGTAGAACACCAATTTGCCTTCCTTGCGACTGGTTACCAGGCCGAACCGTTTGAGGACGCTCAGATGATGGGAGATAGTTGGCTGAGACATGTCAAAGGCATCCACGATGTCACTGACGCACTTTTCCCCTTCCAGCAACATCACCAGGATGTGCTGCCGCGTGTTGTCAGATAGGGCTTTGCAGAACTCAACACAATCGATCTTCACGATCCCCCTCTGAATCCATAGATGATTTTCAATACATCAATATAATACCATACCTTGAGATGTCTGTCAAGCCCCTGCACGCGCGACGCACGCTCCAGGGCAAACGCATTTGTCATTCTGAGTGGCGCACGGCGGGCGGCGGCCGCTCATTATGCAAGAAACAGTCACTGGTCATTGCGAGTTCATCCATGGAGCACGGCGCCACTCTAAATGTGTAGAAACTTACTTGCGCTTGGGTGATGGTAGCACCCCAGTAAACCGTGGTCGACGAGTAGGGCGGGTTAGAAACCCGCCAGGTTGT
>JASFTJ010000329.1:0-4105 GCA_050053615.1 Anaerolineae bacterium
AGATTTGTGCACTTTTCGGAAATATGGATGGAAAGTCCACGCCTACTACATCTTGATGGCAGTAGCCATGATGGAACTGGGCGGCATGGGGACCTTCTTTGGCCCCATTCTGGGGGCGATGATCATCGTCTTTGGTGGAGAATTCCTACGTCTAGCGGGCATCCTGCGCCTGACCTTGCTGGGAGCGTTGATCTGTGCTATCGTCATGTTCTTTCCCGGAGGCCTTATGCAACTGGTGGACCGGCTCGATCTCTGGATACAAAAGCGAATCCGGAGGGATTAATGCTGACAGTACGGGTGGTCGACATCAAGATCACAGCAATGACCCCTTTCGTCCAATCACGGCGATTGGTTCAGCCGATCCATCACGAATTCGCCGTAGCCAGTGTAGCCCTTCCGCTCAGGTTGGAACATCGGCGGCTCTGACTCGTCGTCGTACCAGCAGGCCACCCAGCCGACGCCCCACTCGTCCAGGTAGGACATGAGGGCCTGACCGTAGCCCGCCTCACTGCCGTTGAGATAGGGCTGCTTGACAGACGGGTTCTCCTCCATAAAGCCCCACTCGGTGATGAGCACCGGATGGCGCCCGGCGACACGGCCAAAGTAGAGGCCCCACAGCGACTGCGCGTGCGCCGGGTAGATGTGCGAGGCATAGACCACGTTCTCGTCCCCATCCTCGACGGGGTTCACCAGCACCCAGGCCAGGTCGCGGCCATAGTCGGTCCCACCGACGATGACGGGTTGCCCGGCGCCCTGGTCTCGGATCACGGCGACCAGCTCAGCGGCCTTGCGCTGCCAGTTTTCCGGCGAAATGCCCTGCGGTTCATTGAATACCTCAAATAGCACATGGGGCGTGTCGCGGAAATAGCCGGCCACCTGACTCCAAAAGTCGACCGTCATCTCTTCGGTGTGCGAATAGAGCTCGGGCAGCAGGGGCGCCTCCCCCGTCACCACATTGCCGATGGAATGCCAGTCGATGATGACATACAGGCCCAATTCACCGGCCCAGGCCACGGCTGGATCGAGGTAGCGCCACAGATAGTCGGGATTCTCGGTCCAGGCGTGGGGATGGACCGGGATCCGGATCACGTTGGCCCCCGTGGCCGCCATCTCTTCGAAAAAGGCGCGCTCAAAGCGCCCCTCGCCCTCCAGTTCGTAGGGTTCGCCGGGCATCAGCCCCCGAAGGCGTACGACCTCGCCGCTGGCCGTAACCAGGCGATTGCCCTCGACGTGCAGCGTGGCGGGAAAAGTGGCCATCCCTTCGTGTTCAAAGCGTTCGGTTTGCTCCACGGGCAGATGGATTCGAAAGTTCTCGGACGTGGTCGCCAGCACGACGACGGCTGCCGCCAGCAACAGAATCACACCCAGCACGATGCCCAGAATCTTGAGTAGTTTACGCATACTCAACTTTCTTTCCCCGCGGTGCCCGCAAAAGACGCCACGCTCGCAACACTCCCTCCACGAGAGATAAGGCTGCCATCAACCCCAGCCAGATGGTCACGTCGGGCAGATAGTTGAGCAACGAGACCTTGGTGGCCGTCAGCCCCGCGTTCTGAATCAGTACCCAGGGTAGGATCAGGAGGACAAAGATGCCAAAGATCAGCTTCCAGAGCGTGCCGAGCACCCTCCGGGTCGATCCGCGATCCTGGATCTGCTCCCGCCAGCGGCCCAAGCGCAGCAGCGATCGGACCTGAAGGGCGAGGGCCCCGATAGCGATCACCGAGACGATGAGGTACACGGTGGCGGTCGAGATGCCCGGGTCGGGTTCGGGGCCGACAAGCCGACCGACGACGCCTTGCACAATGTCTTTGTAGGCCAAGGCCATGTGCGGGAAACTGACCTGGTTCGCGAGCAGGGCCACACCGTAGCCTTGGTCGGGGAGCAGGAGGACGCTGGCATAAAAAGTCTCCAGGGTTCCATCGTGGCGGATCAGGCGCCGACCGTCTTGTTCCTCCACGCCCCAGCCCATGGCGTAGGCGCCACCCACCCCGTCCGGCGGCCGGTGCATCTCGGCCAGGCCGGCCGGAGAGATCAGACGTCGGCCCTCGTACAGGCCCTCGTTCAGCTGGGCGATCAAGTAGTGGGACATGTCCTCGGCCGTGGAGATAATAAAGCCGGCCGGCAGGTCATAGGTCAGGTGCGGCTGTGTACACGGCACGGGAAGCCCAAAGAGCACGTTGTAGCCCTGAGCCAGTCCGGCCCCCACGGCTGCCGTCCGCGAGGTGAAGGACCGCTCCATCCGCAGTGGGCCAAACACGTTGGTCGCAAGGTACTCGCCGTAGGTTTGGCCAGACACCGCCTCGATGAGCAGGCCAAGCGTGGTATAGTTCTGGTTGAAATACTGGAACTCGGTCCCCACGGGCGCCGTGGGCCGGGCGCTCGCCAACGCCTTGACTGCCTTCTCCATCGAAGCACCGGACGAGAACGGGACGTCGGCATAGCTCGCCCTGGAAAGGCCGCTGGTCTGGTTGAGCAGGTGGCGGACGGTGATCTGCGCCGAAGCATCGGGATCCGCCACCTCAAACCAGGGGAGATAGTCCTGGACGGATCGGTCCAGTTCGATCTTGCCTTCCTCGACCAACTGCATCACGGCCAGGGCTGTGAAGGATTTGGTAACGGATCCAATGTAGAACGGCGTGTCCGCACGGACCGGGCGCCCCTCGCCAGCGGTGCCGTAGCCCTGCACGTGGACGATCTCGTCGCCCTGGGTAATGGCCAGGGCCAGACCTTGAATGCGGTGCCGGTCCATCTGGGTTTCGACAAAGGCGTCGATGGCCGCCACGTTGGGGCCACTCCGCGGCGGATGGGCGGTGGCGCCCATCGGGTCCAGCAAGGCGACCAGGGTCAGCAGAAGCGCCAACCCCAACGTTGAGAACCGGGCCAAGCGATATCTCGAGAAATCCACCGGATGTCTGGACATCTGTTTTTGCTTTTCAGACAATAACCATCCGATCATGTGGCTACGCCAGATCCCGGCGGATCTCCGGGTAGTGAGGGGGGAGCTGAAGCACGGTCTCCGGCCCTCGGAACACCGCCGCCACGTGCATGGTGACGTGACTCACCACAGCCCCCAGCGGATTGGTGCTCACCAGGTAGGCTAGCGTGATCAAGGTGTTCCCAACCAGAACCAGAGCGACCTTTCGATTGCGGAATTCCGGGTATCCCAAATGGTACAATAGGGTAATCAGCAAGCTGGCCAGCAGGGCAAGCGCGCCGATGGCAATCTTGCCCGGCCAGGCAGCCGCCCATCCAACTTCAGAGAAGCCAGTCCAGACGGCCACAACGGGCATGACGTTGAGAAGCAATGCGTCCACGGCCCCATACCCCAGCCCCACCCACAAGATGTCAAAGAGCAAACTTGTACCGGTCGACCGTGCTGAAGCAGGTTGAGACAGCACATTCCTAATCAGGAACACTCCGACGATCGCCCCGGCGAGCAATCCCCAGTACCAGTTCTCTGTAAGAAGGGGAATCAAGTCGATCTGAGTCCAGCGGCAAAAGCCGTACAAAAAGATGCCGGAAAACACAAAGTAGGGGACCAGGAACAGCCGGCGGGAAAGCCGCAGCCAGCCGGAGAATACGGCGGCAATGGCAAAACCGAGCAGACCGGCAGCCAGCACCCATCCTAGATGAAACCACAGTTGATTGGTCATGTCACCCCTTTATTGCAATGAAGGCCAGTCGAACACGAGCAACGCAACCAGGAGCGCCGCGTTGATCAGAAAGCCGATCAAACCCTTTTCGACGATCATCTGCAGGCCGCCATCCCAGAACAGGAGGATGATCACGGCCGAGAATGCGGCTGAACCGATGATCACCGGGCGCCACCATGCCCACTGGGCAAAAAACCCGACACCGCCGGCCACAAAGCTGAAAGCGGCCAAACTGTAGAGTACGGTGGCCAGCAAGCGGGTAGCCGCGCCGCCAAACAGAGGTGAAAAGAGCCACGACTCGCCGGTCCAGCCCATCTCGGCCTGGAACTCGACCAGCCCCTGGCTCAAGGTGACGTACCACAGGTGAACCAGGCCGTGTAGGACAATAAAGATTCCGAACAGAATTTCAGTCATCAAACTTCCTCCTCTTGAGCTGATTGCACATTCCCCAA
>JASFTJ010000330.1:0-4104 GCA_050053615.1 Anaerolineae bacterium
TGGCACTTTGCGGGGACACTTGCGGGCGCACTCGCCACAGCCAGTGCACAAGTCCTCGTCCACGTAGCGGGCGCGCTTGAGCACCTGCACAGCAAAGGTCCCGGCTTGGCCCGCCACTTCCTGCACGTCGGAATAGGTGTGCAGGGTGATGTTTGGATGCCGAGCGCAGTCCACCATCTTGGGCGAGAGGATGCAAGTCGAGCAGTCGTTGGTGGGGAATGTCTTGTCGAGCTGCGCCATCCGCCCGCCGATGCTGGGCGTGCGCTCCACCAGGTGGACGCGCAGCCCCTGCTCTGCCAGGTCCAGCGACGCCTGGATGCCGGCGATTCCCCCACCGATGACCAGAACCTCGTTCACTGTCTTCCTCCTAGCAACAAGGCGCAAGCAGCCAACCCTGCGATTCTGCTCGGGACGGGCAGCAAATGGACGCTCATGGCTGATTGTCAGCTGATGCTTGCTACTTGGGTCACAAAGGCCTGTACCTTCTCCACCAAGGCCGGTCCCTCGCCCGCGTGAATCTGGTGAAAGGCAAACTGCTCCTCCCGGAAACCCAGCATACGGGCCAGCTTGCAGACCTCCTCAAACAGCTCCGCTGCCCGCCGACTGCCGAATTCGTAGTGGCACTCCTCTGGGATACAGCCAACCAGCATCACCCCGTCGGCGCCTTTTTCAAGCGCTTTCAGAATGACACTGGAACTGACCTGTCCCAGGCAATCCACCTTCAGGGGACGGACGCCCGCCGGATAATGGAGATGTCGCTTGCCCGCCTCCTGCAAGCTCTCCTGAGCATTCCAGTTGCAGGTAAAGATGATGACTCTCGGCTCCGCTTCTGACATGTTTCCCCCATTTGGCAGGGCAACTGGCCAATGCGCCCTATGCCAGGATCGCCTCCAGCATCGCCTCAATCTGGTCACTCGTTGGATGCCCGGTCTTGATGGCCCCCGCCGGGCAACGAGCAGCACAGATACCCCCACCCCGACAGATGGCCGGATCGATCCAAGCCACTTGGGCGTCCCCCTCGCCTTGAAGCTGAATGGCGCCAAACTCACACACCTCTTCACAGTCCCCGCAACCGCGGCATCGATCGGGATCGACCGCGGCGGCCATGACTTCGGGCCAGGTGTGTTCCTGGCCCAGCCAGGCCGCCGCCCGCGCGGCCGCCGCCATGCCAGAGATCACTGCATCCACGCTCGGGTCGCACATGAACACACCCGGCCGGTGAGTGTCGGCGCAGCCCCACTCGGAACGGGTCCGAGGCTGACGACCGGCCGTGTCAAAGGCGGTTCGGATGCGGTCGTGCTCGACCTCATCGCGAGGCGCCAGCACTAACGCCGAGCCATTCCACAGCCGGGCGCCGGTGGCGTGGACCACCGTAAAGTGGCTGGGCGTCTGGCGGACTTGCCTCGGCACGGTCCTGAGACGCAAGGCCTGGATCCGCTGCGCCGATAGGGCCCCCTGGCAAATGGTCGCTGCTGGGCCGCTGCCCACGATCAACACCGTCTTTTCCAAGGACAGCGCCGCCCGAGGGCGCACCACCGACAGCCGCGTCTTGGCCACCGAGGCCGCCACCATGGCCATCGCCGTAGTCGTGGCGGCTTCCGGATCATCATCATGAGCCCAGGCGCACGCCTCGCGGATATTCACGAACTCGAACAGCGGGTTGCCCCGGTCAAAGTGACGGCCCAGCAGATTGTCCTTGCAACGTACGCGCTGGTAGGTGCAGCTGTAGCAGATTTGGTCCACGGCGCAGCACGAGCAAGCGGCCAATACAACCCGGTTGAGGTTGTGATCGGCTACGGCCTGGTAAATGGCATCGGCCGCCTCAGGCGAGCAGGATTGGGTCAGCACCTGCGTGTGGGTGACGCCCTGGCATCCCTTCGCCTGCGCCTCGACTGTCGCCGTATCTACAACATCCGAAATCTGTCCGTTGCACTGGCAGACAAAGACCCCGATCCGCGCCGCGGCCGCGGCGCTCATGATCGGCGCCGGTTGCGCGGGCGGCCGCCGTGCGGTGAACAGCCCCATCATGGCCCGCGCGGCCGCCGCGGAACCGGCCAGCGGGTCATCCGGCTCCGCCCGGTAGACACCCTCCCGACCATCTCCGCTGATCCTCTGCAGTCCCGTTCCCGTGCCGCTGACCATGTACTCTTGCCTGTCCAACCTCGTCGCCCAGATGATGGCCCCTACATCCAATTTCTCAAACCGTTCCTGCTGGTCGTGGAGAATGGCCTTGGGTTCGCACACCTCTTCGCAGGCCAAGCACTCGGAACAGGGCCCACACATCAGGCAGCGCTGGGCTTCGGCCATGGCCGTCTCGGCGTCATAGCCCAATTCCACTTCGGCGTGGCTGCGCAGCCGCCGAGCCATAGAGATCGTAGGCGATGAGTGGCGCGGCTTGGGGACCAATTCCTCGGGCAACATTTCGCGTCGAGAGATCGGGACCTCCCGGTCGGAGACATGCACTTCCCGCGCCTCAACACCACGCAGATAGGCATCGATGCCCGCCGCCGCCTGTCTCGCGGAACCGATGGCATCAATGACCGACACCGGTTGAGTAATGGCGTCGCCGGCGGCAAACACACCGGGCCGGTTGGTCATGTAGGATACGCGGTCTATATTGAACGTACCCCCGCGGGTGATGGCGAACTGATGACCCTCGCCCAGGAACGTCAGATCGGGGGACTGGCCGATGGCTGGCACAACCATGTCCACCTCCAGGGTGAACTCGCTGCCGGCGATCGGCACCGGGCGACGTCGGCCCGAATGATCCGGCTCACCCAACTTCATACGCACGCATTCCAGGGCCGTCACTCGCCCTCGCTCGTCACCCAGGATGCGCACCGGCGAGACCAGGTACTCGATGGGGATGCCCTCGTGTTCGGCCTCGTCGATTTCCTCGGGCAGGGCCGGCATCTCTGCCCGGGAGCGACGGTAGAGGATCTGCACATCCTCCACGCCCAGCCGCCTGAGCGAACGGGCCACGTCCATGGCCGTGTTGCCCCCGCCGATGATGGCCACCCGGGTGGCCACGCCCCCCAGCAGATAGCTCAGCACTTTGGTCTGCCACTGGGGATCATCCGTCTGGTGCGACAGGTTGATGGCCTCTAGCAACTCGATGCCACAGACCACGCCTTTCAAATCTCGGCCCGGGATTCGGAGCTCGTGGCCATCATGGGCACCCACGCCAAGAAATATCGCCTCAAAACCCTGCTCAAACAGATCATCCATCGTGTGCTCGCCGTCGGGTCCGATGGGCGTATTCAATCGGATCTCGACCCCCATCCGCTCGATCCGTTCGACTTCGCGCTGGATCACGTCGCGGGGCAGCCGGTAGGATGGAATGCCTACGGCCATCATGCCGCCCACCACCGGCAACGCCTCAAACACCGTCACCCGATAGCCCTTGCGGACCAAACTATCGGCCACAGCCATGCCCGCCGGTCCGGCGCCGACGACGGCTATGCGTTTGGCATCCGGCGATGGAGGGGGCGGGAGAGGCTCCTCCTCGACCTCCGAGTTCGGCAGTTCCCAATCGGACACAAAACGCTTGAGCAGCCGGATCGAGACGGCCTCGTCCACCTCCGCGCGGCGGCAGTTGAGCTCACAAGGATGGGTGCAGATTCGGCCGCAGATGCCCGGGAAGGGGATGGCCTTGCGGATGAGGTTCAGCGCTTCCTGGAAGCGGCCCTGGGCGATAAGGGCCACGTAACCCTGGACATGGATGCCGCCCGGGCAGGTATTGGAGCAGGGTGCCTTACCCAGCTTGTCAATGACCGCGCAACCCGGTTGGGCGCCCTCGACTAGGTAGATGGCCTTATGCTCGGTGCCGGGCACCGTCACCGGGCACACGTCGAGGCAATCCTCACAAGCCGTGCACTTGGTCAGATCCACGTAGCGGGGCTGCTGGCGCAGTTCTATAAGAAAATGCCCAGCTCGCGAAAGCGTGTCGGTGCGATTTACGCGCGTGTTGGTCCACAGAGTGACGTTGGAGTGCTTGGTCAGCTCCAACAGTCGGACGTTCAGCAAGTGCCGGGACACGACTTGGCCGGGTTCGCTGGATTCTGTGGCGGCGTCGTCTGGGATGATACCATCCCCGAGGAAGGG
>JASFTJ010000331.1:0-4104 GCA_050053615.1 Anaerolineae bacterium
ACCGTCGAACACACCGCCCGGGGGTCCGGCGCGCCCGCTCAACAGCACCTGGCCGTCGGCGCCCGAGATGACCAGGCCAACCTGGCCCGTGGCGGCCTGCGGCGCGACGATCATCCGCTGGCCGGCGAGGGCGCGGAGGACGTAGTGCCGCATCTGGCGCTCCTCCAGGCTGCCAGTGACCGTCGCCGAGGTGGCCCCCGCTGCAAAGCGGATGCGCACGGGGATGAGCACGCTCAGCCGGTAGTCGGTGGCGCCCACGTCGGACACCAGCTCGACGTAGTAGTCCTGCGTGCTGGGCACGACGGCGCGGACGTGGGCCTCGCCCATCGGCTTGACCACGGTGCCGTCGGCGCCGACGATGGAAAAGCGCAGGCCCTGGCCCCTTGCGCCGACGGCGGCGTTCATCTCGACGAACTGGCCCGCCGCCACGCCCATGACGTAGCGGGCGCGACCGCCGTCCGGCAGGTAACCCTCGATCGTGGCCTGCGTGGCCCCCGGGGCAAAGAGGATGCGCTCGACGGCGGGGTCTGGCGACGGCGTGTGGATGGGTTGAGGCAGGGTGGCAGTGGGCGCGGGTGGCGTGGCGGTGGGCCTCGGTGTAGCCGTCATCGTCGCGGTCGGCGGGGACGTGGGCGTGGCGGCCGGCGGCGTGGCCGCCGGGATCTCGTCCAGGAACGCAGCCAGGTCCGGGTCGTTCCTGGCAAAGGCGAGGATGCCGTCGTGATCTAGGGGCACGGTCGACAGGTCGCGATGGAGCTGCCGGACCGCCGGCGCGTCCCCCTGAGTGGTGACGAGGAACAAGTTGCCGGCGTGCGAGCCGTAGCGAGCCTCTCCGAGGTGCACCTCGCCCGCCGTGCCGTCCCGCGTCTGCACCTCCCAGGCCAAGCTGCGGCCATCGGCAGAGCGGGCGGCGCCGCGCTCGATGAACAACGGGCCTGCGACAAACCCGGCGCTGTCGGCTGTGCCCTCACCCGTCAGATCGTGCCAGATCATGACCTCCAACCCCTCTTGCCAGCGCAAAAACAGGTAGCCCCCCTGCGCAACAGAGCCCAGGGCCTTGCTCGCGCCCGGTGGAGTCGCGCTGCTACCGCAGGCGATGACCAAGATCGTCGGCAGCAAGACCAGCAGTGCCAGGCGTGCCACCCGGGCGATCATTTTTCCTGCTTGCCTCATGCCTCCGTGCCCCCCTTCTCTCCTGGTATTATAGATCTCGCAGCAAAAAGCGATCCAACGCTTGTTTGCCGGTCGTGACTTCACTATACCCGAAAAGGGGCGGAGCGTCTTCCAACGAAAGTTGGGTTGGGGGGGTGGAGAGGGGGGTGGATTTGTTTGAGCGCGGCTACAGCAAGTCCAGTTCTCGCCCGCGGGCGACCGCCTGGGTCCGGTTCTTTACCTCGAGTTTGCCATAGAGGTGGTTGATGTGCGACTTGACCGTGCTCACGGCAATGACCAACTCTTGCGCGATTTCCCGATTCGTCAGACCGGCAGCGATGAGGTGTAGCACCTCCGTCTCGCGCTCGGTCAGGGGCTCGACGAGGGCTTGCGTCGCAGGAGAGATCGTTGAGGGGCGCTCGTCAAAGGTGGCCAGTAACCAGCTGGCATATCCCGACGCGATACCCTGAGTTAGGGCACGGCGCAAGAGGCAGGCCACTGGCTCACCTTCGTCGACAAAAGTGCGCACGTAGCCTTCCGGCTCGGCCAGAGACAGGGCCTGCTCCAGCGCGGACAATGCCCGGCTCTCATCCCCCTGGGCCTGGAATGTCAGGGCCTGGAGCGCCTGGACCTTGATCACGTGCGCCGTCCGCCCCGCCGCCTGGGCCGCCGCCAGCAGCGAGGCCAGCAAGCGCAGCGCTTCATCGAGCCGGTCCTGCGCGATCAGCATCCGGGCCACGGCCATCTGCTCGATCTCGCTGGCAGCGTCGAGTTCGTCCGCCGGTTGGCGCTGACGCTCTAACGCCCAGCGCGCCGCCGCCAGCAGATTGTCCTGCGCCAGCCACAGCCGGACCCGGAGCTCGGTGGCGAGGGCCGTCACGAGGGCATATTCGCTTCCCTGTCCCAGCTGCTCCGCCTGCCCGGTATTCTCCAGTGCGGCGTCGCGGTCGCCTTGCGCCTCGCAAACCCGCGCCAGGAGGGCGTGGCCGAACACCTGGTAGGCGATGAATCCCCCCAGCTTGCTCAACCTGATGCCCTCCAGGGCATGCTGCTTGGCGGCCTCCAGATCGTTCCACTCGTAGAGCACGCCGGCCATCCCCACATAGGCCATGCAGGCAAAAGGCGCGGGTCGCCTGTCGGCGCCACGCCCCAGTTCAAGCGCCTCCTGGTAGGCGTCCATCGCCTGGTGCAGCGCCGCCTGCATCTCGTAGGCGCGGCCCAGGATCGCCAGGGCGGTGAGGGTCTGGGACGACTGGCCCGCGGCGCGGCTGAGCGCGACCGCATCGGTAAGTGCTTGGATGGCGGCAGCCGGGTCGCCACGCCAGTGATAGGCCACGCCCAGATTCTGGGCGACGATGGCGCGCACGACCAGGTCCTCGGCGGGCAGCAGGGCCAGGGCTCGCTGCGAAAGGTTGACGGCCTGGGGCAGGTCGCCCCGCACACCGGCGACGTAGGCCCGGACGGCCGTCACCTCGCCGCAGAAGCCATCTCCGTGGAACTCTCGCAGGCAACGCTCTGCGCCGTCCAGGTCGCCTGACTTGGCCATGGCCCAGGCGTGCAAAATGCTCAGTTGGGGGTTGGCCCGCACGATGTGGTGCGGCAAGAGCGCGATCCAGGCCAGGATCGTCGCCATCTCGCCCCGGGTAAAGATGGCCCAGCCCGCATCTTGGATGAGGCATGCCGCCCGCTCGAAATCGCCGCAGGTCAGGGCGTGGCCGATCGCTTCGGTGATCAGTCCCTCCCGCTCGTACCACTCGCTGGCGCGCCGGTGCAGCTCGGGCTCTAGATTCGGCTGCTCGCGGAGCAAGCGGTGACGCAGCAGATCGGCAAAGAGGTGGTGATAGCGATACCACCGTCGATCTTGATCGAGGGGGACGATGAACAGGTTGGCGGCCTCCAGCGATTCCAACACACGCTGACTATCCACCCGCTCTGTGACGGCAGCTCCAGACGAACTAGCCGCTCCCTCAGCACGACCTGGCGATTGGTCTCTGCCGAATCGCACGGTGTCGCACAGGGGACCGGTCAGGCGGTCGAGAATGGCCGTTTGCAACAAAAACGCGCGAACGTCTTCCGACTGCCGGTTGAGGACTTCTTCTGTCAGATAGTCCAGGACGTAGCGATGGCTGCCGGTGAATGCGCTGATAAAGGCCGGAACGTCATCACGGCCCCGGAGGGAGAGCGCCGCCAACTGCAAGCCGGTGGCCCATCCCTCGGTACGTTTTTCCAGCGCGGCGATCTCGCCCGGTGCCAGCGAAAGCCCCATGGCCTCATTAAAAAAGATCTGCGCCTCGTCACGACTGAACCTCAGGTCGGCGGCGTGCAGTTCGGTCAACTGCCCGCGCGCACGAAGACGAGCGAGGGGCCAAGGCGGATCGGCGCGCGTGGCGATCACGAGGTGCATCCCCCGTTCTGAAGGGGGCAGATGGTCGAGCAGAAACGAAAACATCTCGTGGATGGAGGACGCCTCGACAACGTGATAGTCATCAAGGACGAGGATGAACGGCTCAGCCGTCGCGACGATGTCGTTAATCAACGTGGTGAGCAGGGGTTCCGGCTGGGATGCGCTGCGAGGCGCTTGCAACATCGCCTGGGCCATTTGGCCGATCTGCGGATCGACCCTCTGTAGAGCAGTGATCAGATAGGCCAGGAATCGTGCCTGGTCGTTGTCCCCCTCGTCCAGCGAGAGCCAGGCGACGGGCCTGTTCGTCTGGCGGAGCCAGTCACTCAGCAGCGTCGTCTTGCCGAAGCCGGCGGGGGCGGAGACGAGCGTCAGCTTGCGGCCGGCGGCAAGGCTGGCGTTGAGGCGGTCGATCAGGCGTGCACGCGGCACCCACTCGGGTCGGCAGGATGGAATGTGCAGTTTGGTTGTGAGAAGCTGGTCGGGCGTTCTGCCTACGCGCGGCATGGCACGGCTCGCAGACACTACAGATGGCTCGCCGGTGACCCGTC
>JASFTJ010000332.1:0-4095 GCA_050053615.1 Anaerolineae bacterium
AGCACCCCGAAGCGAAGCGGTCAGGCACAGGGGACGGCGCGCCTCCGGCGTGTGCCGGCCGAGCACAGGGAGTGGGTAGCCAGGCGGAAAGCAGATTGCACCAGCACCACCCACCCGGCCAAATCACAACCAAGATGCCCCGCAGCTTGCTGCGGGGCATCTTGGCCCTCTCTACCTAGTGCTCGTGATGCTCCTGAGCCGGCGTCTGCCCCACCGCTTCCAGCAACTTGGTCAGCATCAGCGGTTCGGGGACGGCGCCTTCCTGGTGCACCTTCTCGTTGATCACGGTGCGTGGCACGCCGTAGACCTGATACTTGTTGGCCAAGTGCGGGAACTCGATGGCCTCGATCATATCGGCTGTGATCAGGTCACTCTCAATAGCGAACTTGTGAGCCAGCCGGACTGCCTGCGGACAGTAGGGGCAGGTCGGCGTGACAAATACCTGAAAGTGCACGGGTTCGCGGATACCAGCCACGGCTTCCTTGCTCTTGGCCTGCAAGCCCGACTCACCCCGAGAGACATCGATAATGTCCTCGATGATGCTGGTGAACTCGTAGCCGGACGGAATACCGTAGAATCGAATCCCGTAATCCTTTTCCTTACCGTCCTCCACACGCAAGATGGCGATAGCCGGAATCTTGTCGACGCTGTACACCTTGGCTACAGCCTTGTCCGTCACGAAATTATAGATCTCGGCCGTCACCTTGTCCGACAGCCCGGCAATCTCTTCAACGATCTGGCGCGTCTCAGCGCAGAACTGACATTCGACAGTCTGAGTAAACATCACTACCCTGACCGGGTTGACCAATTGGTTCTCAAACTCGGTCCGCAACTGCTCCGCGTCTTTCTGAGAAATCAATGGCATTCTGAACCTCCCTTATACATGTTGAACTATAAAGCGACTAACATCGGCGCCTGGCTTGTCTTGCCAAGGCTCCCACACTGTGTGACAGGGGGAAACAGCTGAACCGATACCGACGTTTCGATATCCGTAACCCTTCTCTCTTGCTCAGTTCCATATCCGCTTGTGGATCATGGCGCACGCGTGATAGACCACCTGGATGCCGTGAGCGCGGCAGTAGGCAATGGCCGCTTCCGATTCGGCGCCCGGCTGCATCCAGATCCGGGTCAAGCCGAGTTGGTGCGCCTGTCGCACAATCTGCTCGGTGACAACCGGCGGCACCACCAAGTCGATCACCTCTGGGGGCTCGGGCAGGTCAGCCAGCGTAGGATACACCTTGAGCCCTTCCAACTCGCCCCCCTTGGGATTCACGGGGTAGACCACGTAGCCTGCTGCGCGCAGACTGCGAAAGACACGATTGCCATACTTGCTCCGATCCCGACTGGCGCCAACCACCGCCCACTGCCGGCGGTTGACAAACTCGTCAATCAACTGTTGTCTCTCAGTCCCTACCACACTCTGTACACCTCCTTCGAGGTCTTATACCCCCCTGGGGTACACAAACATCATTATAGCACAATGGCTCCGCCTTGTCAAACGAAGCACGTCTGGTGCATTCAGTTTGGATCGCGCGGGCCACCGAGAGCGCCTGTGGCTGTTCTGCAGCCCGATCACACACGCCACAGCCCAGGCTGACCCGGAGCGACCTCCACCATAGTATTTGACAAAAGCGTTTTGTTGGACGTATACTGGGGGCGCATCGGCGATGTGGCCGGGCGCAGCTCTAGGGGGCAACCCCGCAGGAGACTACCGTCGGCCGGTGTTTCGTACACCGGCCCTTGTCGTCTGTGCCCACCACCTACTACAAGGAGGAGGTTTAGAGCCATGACGGCATTGAGCCGAAGGCATTCTCGCGGAATTGGAATTCGTCGCGAGGACAAGAGTGAATGGCAGCGGCGGGAGCCTGTCACCTCGCAGGATGCCGCTGACCTCCAGGAACAAGGCGTTCGGGTTAGAGTTCAGCCGTCGGACCTCTGTGCTGTCACCGACAAAGAGTTTGCCAAGGCCGGTGCCGCGATTCAGGAGGATCTATCCCTGCGCCCCGTTGTGTTTGGTATCAAGGAGATGCCTGAGAGCTTTTTGGAACCAAGCATAACCTCCGTCTTTGTTTTTGATCCACTCACCAGCGAGATAATCGACGGCCACACAGGCCCCGGCGTCGTGATCCTGGCTGTGGACATCCCGCCCCGCGAAGCATCGGCCGACTTGGGCCGCGTCCTGAAGCCGTTCATCCCGGCTATCGCCCGATGCGACTTCTCTGCGCCCTTGGTGGAATGTGAGCTGCCCCCAGAGATCAAGCGGGCAGTCATCACCTACCAGGGCAAACTCACGTCCGACTACTACATCCAAGAGTATCAGAACTAGCTATCCGCGCAGCACACAATAGTCTGACAGTGTCATGTCTTGCACCGTTCGAATAAGGTGACATTGTCGTCAAAGGAGTAAACCAAAGAATCGAGCTATCCAATCAGTGGCTGCCCTGACAAAAGGGGCAGCAAAGTGAAGGGGATATCTATTCCTTTTCCGCTTAAACAGCCTTTTTCAGCGGATTTCAAGTAGTATCTCAATAAATCGGGGGTACGTTCGTAGTAGACGCTTCGCCATGCCAGAGGCACGCCTCGCGCTCTGCGTGCCTGCGACCAGGCGTGTCGTTGGCAAAGTGCGCACTACCAACAACTTTTTCCCCCAGGTTATTGAGATGATACGAGTTCAAAGCACAATATGAGAGGTTGCCACAATGAAAAAGATTCTCGTACTCGGAGCTGGCTCGGTGACCAGACCCCACGTTCGCTATCTACTGGATGTGCCAGAGTTTGAGGTCACCGTCGCCAGTCGCACGGTAAGCAAGGCCCAAGCCCTCATCAACGGCCACCCCCGGGGAAAAGCGAGGGCATTGAACGTAAAGAACAAATCTGCCTTGGAAGGCTTGATCCAGCAGGCCGATCTGGCTGTCAGCATGTTGCCCTATCGCTACCATGCTGAGGTCGCCGCCCTGTGCGTGAAGCACAGGAAGCACATGGTGACCACTTCCTACGTCAAGAGCAAGATGCAAGCCCTGGATGGCCCAGCCAAAGAAGCAGGCGTCCTTTTGCTGAACGAGATCGGCGTGGACCCGGGAATTGACCACATGTCGGCTATGAAGGTCATCGACGAGGTGAAACGCAAGGGCGGCGAAATCACCAGCTTTGTGTCCTGGTGCGGCGGTCTACCGGCCCCCGAAGCCAGCGACAATCCCTTTGGCTACAAATTCTCTTGGACACCGAAGGGTGTCCTGCTTGCCTCCAAGAACCCGGCCCGGTTCCAAAAAGATGGCAAGATTGTCAAGGTTCCCGGCGAGGAGCTATTCAGCCACTACCAGATGGTACACATCAACGGCTTGGGCGAGTTTGAAGGGTATCCCAACCGGGACAGCCTGCCCTACACTCAAACCTACGACATTCAGCCCTCGGATTCGATGTTCCGGGGCACGCTGCGCAATGTCGGTTGGTGCGCTACCCTAGAACAGATTGTGGACATGGGTCTGCTGGACGAGACGCCCCTGCAAACCCAGCCAGCCACCCTTCGTGAGTTCACTGCTCAATTGCTGGGCGTCAGCGCGGACGTCGATTTGCCACAGCACCTCGCTGAGAAGTGGAAGTTGGAGCTCGACGCCAAGCCGATCACCGACTTGGCCTGGCTGGGTCTCTTTTCTGCTGACCCGCTGCCGGAGGGCAAAGAGACACCCGTTGACATACTGGTGGCACGGATGCAGCCGCTGATGGCCTACAAGCCAGGCGAGCGCGACATGCTTATCATGCAACACAACTTTGTCGCCGAATATCCGGACCGCAAAGAATCCATTACATCGACAATGATCGACTATGGCATCCCACATGGCGATACGTCTATGGCCCGCACCGTGGGCCTCCCAGCGGCCATCGCCGTCAGGATGATCCTACAAGGCGAAATACCCGAACTGACCGGCGTCCATGTGCCAGTGACTCCCAAGATCTATGCGCCGGTGCTGGCCGAACTGGGCGAGCTGGGCATCAGCTTAACCGAGACTGTCGAGATGATCGAGCCTTGACTCGTGCAAAGGAGTAACATTGAACGACTCCTAGCAGCTTGTCTCAGAGAGGCCCGTGTGTTTCTTC
>JASFTJ010000333.1:0-4073 GCA_050053615.1 Anaerolineae bacterium
GCATCCATGGTGTACGTGTCTTTGGCGACCAAGTCCCACTTGTTTACGGCGACGATGATGCTTCGCATCTCTTCCAGGATGTACCCTGCCACATGGGCGTCTTGCGCGGTGACCAAGTCCTGGGCGTCGAGTAGCAGCACCACCACGTCGGCTCGGGCAATGGCTTTTATCGCTCGAAGGACGCTGTACTTCTCGACGCCCCACTGGATGCGCCCTCGGCGACGAATACCGGCTGTATCAATGAGCAGCACCGGCCGACCTTCCCAAGTCAGGTACGTGTCGATGGCGTCACGGGTAGTGCCGGGGATGGCGCTGACGATGGCCCTTTCTTGGCCGAGAAGCTTGTTCAGGAGCGACGACTTGCCCACGTTGGGCCGACCCACCAACGCGATCTTGAGCGCGTCCGTCTCTTCCATTTCCTCAACAACCGGCAAGGCGACCACCACCTCGTCCAGCAGATCGCCAACGCCGATGCCATGTAGCGCCGAGATGGGGAGCACCTCGCCCAGGCCCAAAGCATAGAACTCGTAGGCTGCCTGGCGTCGCGCCTCATTGTCGGCCTTGTTGGCCGCCACCAGAACTGGCTTGTGGCTACGACGCAACACCTGGGCCACATCCTCGTCGGCAGCAGTCAGGCCGTCGACCACATCCACCAGCATGACGATCAGATCTGCTTCGGCGATGGCGACTTGGGCCTGCCGCCGGATCTCTTGGATATAGTCGACGGAGGCAGTGGCCAGCGGCGTAGGCTTATGCTCCGGGCTTTGCCTCTTCCTGCTTTCGACAATCTCCAACCCACCGGTATCCACCACGGTGAAGGGCACACCATTCCATTCAGACTCGCCATAGATTCGGTCCCGCGTGGTGCCGGGAATGTCCTCGACGATGGCCCGCCGCTGGCCCACGATACGGTTAAAGAGAGTGGATTTGCCCACGTTGGGACGTCCAACAAGGGCCACGACTGATTTGATCATCTCTTGCTCTAGTCCCGAACGAACCCCAGCCGCCCTATTGGCGCCTCAAATCCCGCCTCAGGCGTCGCGATCTCGCCGAATTTCTCCTCGAATTTGGTCAAGTTGTCGCCCAGCGCTTTGTAGAGCAGTTTGGCACTCATCGGCGTCATGATGATCCGGGCGTAGACTTTGGACTTGGGCACATTGGGCAGCGCCCGGGCAAAATCCACAATGATCTCCGACGACGAATGGGTGATGAGGGCAAAATTAGAATAGATGGCCTCCAAGTCAGACGGCAATTCGATCTGGATCTGAGGCTGCTTGCGATTACTCATGGATCCCCTCCCGATCCGCGCTACGCCTTGGCGTTTCGGGAAACGCTGCGCAGCGCGCATAAATCGTTCAAGCAAACACGAGCGTCGCTCACCGCCAAGGGCGAACGACGCCCGATTGTTGCTATTGCTGAGTTTGACAGGCTAGAATGGAAGTTCGTCCTCCTCAAAGCCCTCCGGCGGTGGCTCACCAGTGGGTGGGCCGGCCACGGTTTCGCCTGGGCTGCCCAGGAACTTGACCATTCGGGCCGTGATCTCATAGTTGGCGGCTCGAACCGTCCCATCGTTGGCCGTGTAAATGCGCGGCCACTGTTGCCCATCCCTGTTCTCACCCGAGACTTCTCCTTCGACAAAGACCTGCCGGCCCTTGGAAAGATACTGGTTGACCGTCTCGGCTAAACCACGCCAGCAGGTCACACGCCACCAGGTCGTCAATTCCCAGTTCCTGCCGTTGTACGATTCCTTCCAGCCGGCAGGACACTCGGGGGTTCGCTCCTTGCTGATAGTTTGGGTGGTGGCCACGCTAAAGTTGGTGACCGGAACGCCGTCCGGCGTGTACCGCATCTGCGGTTCTTGGCCGACCCGTCCGATGAGTGTCACTCGATGAAACATACCTGACTCCTTTCTCTGTTTTGAAATGCGCCGGATTGCGCAGGGGAGGCATCCATTAAAGTCATCTTACCGCAAAACAGCCCAAATGTCAATTGTGACTCTGCTGAAAAAAGCCGCTTCAGCAGGAAAAGAGGGGGATAGGTTGTGTGTGCGTTTCACTCGGCTGTCTTTTTTCAGGGCCGCCAGTTGTGCTTTGGCACGTTTGGCACACGCTTCAAGCATCAAGCATCAGCGGTTGCGTGTAAGGCAGCTAAACAAAAGTCTACAGCCCGGTGGTAGCTTGTCTCTGCCTCGGCCCAGAAGCGCAAGAAATCGGCATCGATCTTGCCTGCAGACACAAAGAAGGTCAGTGCGCCCAGGTAGGTCCGCCATCGCATAGAACTGCCGCGCAGCGTGCCGTCAGGGGCCACCAACCGGAAGGGATGCTCCGGGCTGGCAATAATGAACTCTCCCGGCAGGTCAAAGGCCGCCGCCTGGAGCACGGCCCGCAAGGCATCGCTTTCTTTGAGGGTGGTCCGCGGGGAAGTCAATTCAAAGCCGGCCGCCTCCAACGCCGAGGGCCGCAGAGCGAACCCCCAACGACGCACAGCGTAGACGCACCCCATCCGCCCAATCCGAATCCGTGGACAGACAGCGACCAGCCCAGCCGGCACGCGGACCGTGATCCGGCGCGCGGTTAGCGCTCCCCGACGGCTCACGCTAAAGTACGTCGCTTCCCAATCGTCGGTCGGATACCGGCCGGCCGAGTTGTCTATGGCGGTTGCCGTCAATGGGGCAGCGCTCTTGCGAAGCGAATTGCCGGTTCGTACCCCTTTGTCGTCGGTCATCAGCAAGATCGCTCACTTGGACCATAGCGGACCGACGCCTCTGCGATCATTAACGCCACGCGCAGGCGAAAGACCCAGCGGCGCGGATCGGCGCTCATCTGCGCTTCCCAGGCTTGATAACTGCCCGCTGCCTCGATCTCGGCGCCGGAGCGGTCGGCTGTCTCGAATTCTAACCCCTCGCACGACCGGTACCCCACGTGGAACCCCTCACGTTGCAGCAACAAAGGCCATTCGGCGTCCACGCCGACCGTCATCTCTTGGGAGATTTCCAGCAGCGTCTCGGCCGCCCGCCGTGAGAGTCCCCGGGATCCAGCACCTACGTCCCACTCCAGTCCGCTCACCAGAGCAAAAACCTTGTTGAACAGAGGTTCGGTTTGGGCCTGGTACGGCGGATGGGTGGCCCAGGCCCGCTCGGTGCGGCCCAACACCAGCAGATCATAGTCCGAAATTTGCGCGATGACGGTTTCCAACTCCTTGGGGTAGTGAGCCATCCAGTGGAGAGCCCGGTCAAAGTCGCTCATCTGCAGGTAGGGCGTGCCCGCTTCCACCCCGGTGCGGATCGTCGCTCGGCGCACCGCGCCGATGGTATAGATGCCAGCGGGTTCACACTCGTCCACTTGAACTGCAACCCCATGCTGCCGTAGCAAGCTCAGGACGGTGGGGTGCGTATCTTTCGAGCAATAGGCCCGCAAGGCAACGTAGCGGGCAACCAAGCCAGGGAGTTGAGCTCTGATCAAGTTCACCAGCCGCTCATCAGGCTGGTGGACGGTTACGGCTAGGGCGACGGGTGGTCTGGTTTCCCAAGCTCTGCCGCGAATCCTCACCATAAAACCAATCTATGGATCAATGGCGCTGTCGGCGAGCAGAGCGCTCAACCTTGCCGGCAGATCGCCCAGATCGCCGAGGAGGTAGCCCAGCGGATGGGCGTCGATGACCTCGGCGCACCAATCGGGCGTGTAGGATGTGCGAAGTAGAAAGAACGGCAGGCCCATCAGCAGCGGCAACGCCCCGGGCAGCGAGAAGGTATCGGCCACTACCACCAGTTGCGAACCGTCAGCCGCAGCTTTGCGTAACGCCTGATAATAGACTGGACGGCGCAGGTCCACTCGGTGTTTCTCGCTCACCGGCCAGACTTGAATCTCGCCCAAGTCCGGATGCGGAAAGCGCTGAGACCAAGCGGGGTCCATATCGTACTGGCGTGTGTCGCCCAACACGGCGATCTCGCCATCCAGCTCCAGCATTCCAATCTGGCGGCGGACTTTGTCGCCCAGCGAGTTGGTGAGGACGATGGGCATCAGATCGGGATGTGCAACGAGGGCGTTCAGCACGTCGCGGGCGGCAGGTCGGAA
>JASFTJ010000334.1:0-4067 GCA_050053615.1 Anaerolineae bacterium
AAGTCTTCTGTCCCCAAGCTCATGCTCAGTAACTGATCCCGCAGGTCGGCGGCTGCGCCTGATAGCTCAGGGCGAGACAGATCGGTGCCACAAAACTCACAGTCGCGAGCATAGTCCGCGTTCTGCGCACCACAATTTGGACATTGGATCATGATTCGTTTACCTCTCTATGAATGATTGATCTCACGACATCGAGTCCCTTTGCGGTGGGGATAAATGAGAAAAAGTCGGGGTGGCGCCCAAGAAGAGTTTTGCATTTCGGACTCGATCTCGTCAAGAATGAAAAGCGGTAGTCACAACCCAATCCAGAAAACGTGTATTGGTCGGACTGAGAGTGTCAATGAAATCTCGGTTGTTTTGAGCCTGCTCAAGATGAGACCGGGGATCAAGCATCCTACTCTCCGCAGAGCGCAACGACCGAATGGAAAGGCGCCAGCCGGGCGACATCAGTCCATGGGCAATCTTGACGAGCGACCAGACGAAACTTGACGCCAACGTGCGGTAACAATTCCACTAGTTCCCACTCGAGTTTATGCAGATGGAATCGCCCACTCTCTCTGCACTTTTGGGAAGCTCCACCATTTCCCCGTGACCCGGGCTGCTTCCAGGGAAGCTAGCAGCGAACTCGTTCGCTACTCTCTCCGTCACACCTTGGACATTCAGCATAGGAGCAACGACTTTGGGAAGCGCGATAGGCACCACGGCTGCCGCCCACTGCTCATTCATGTCGTTCCCGACCCGCGTTCGTGCATTTCATTATAGCACATTTCCTTGTCATTTGCCAGATTCTGGCAGACTGGTGTTTCCGCGGTAGGATCACGCTAAACCGTGGTTGCCATGATTCAACGAGATTCTTCCCCGAGATGCCGGCCTGTCCTGTGGCGGTCAGGCACAGAGCCTGTCCTGTGGCGGTCAGGCACAGGGCCTGTCCTGTGGCGGTCAGGCACAGGGCCTGTCCTGTGGCGGTCAGGCACGGGGCCTGTCCTGTGGCGGTCAGGCACAGGGCCTGTCCTGTGGCGGTCAGGCACGGGGCCTGTCCTGTGGCGGTCAGGCGGTGTTGCGGCGCCCAACGGGTATCCCGTGGGACCACCAGCGGGCTGATGGGGATCATATTTAGCCGCAAAGACATCATTTCCTCAACACCTTTGACAGTTGGGGCGCCAATTCGTTTGCGGAGTTTGTTGTACGGGCGGACCATCATCATGCCCATTCCAATTGCGGCGAGGTTCCTCACGGTTCGCTTCAAGATGGATTGGGAGGGATCCGGGGTGGGGATGGCCTGGTGCTGGAGTGTCACGCTCACAGTAGGTTTGCCCAGTTTGTCCGCTTCAGCTGCGCCCGCGAAACTGTGCGTGACCACCAGATCTGCCTCCCGGCATAATTCTAGAATGTCCGGGGATGCCTGCTCAATGGTGGAAACTGTGAACTGCATGACGCGGATAAGGCCCAACATCCAGTTTCTTGACCGGCCGCGAATCGCAGCAGCCGCTTTCCCGACGTTGACGTCAGGGCCAATTGGCTGAAACCTGATACCATGGGATTTGACGAGCGCTTCCATACCCGGATGGCTCGCTAGGGTAACCTCGTATCCGGCTTCCTCTAGCCCTAAAGACAACGCGATGTAGGGCTGCACATCGCCTCGTGTGCCAATGGTACATACCATGACTTTCATGTTATCGCCTCCCGCCAGCGGTCAAACCTGCCCTTGCCGCACGAGTCTCCAGAATCTTTATTGCCTTTGCTTGTAGGTCACGATCAGATAGATCAACCCGATCTCGAGGAGAATCTGCGGCACCTTGGTGGCCAGCCCGGGAGCGCAAAGGAGCACACCCGGTCTGCCAGCGTAGGCAGCGATGAACATCACGATCACCAGGGCATTGACGACCGCGCCGATCACCCACAGCCAGCGCTTTCTGGCCAGGATCAACAGGCCACCGACGACGTAGCACGCGCCCGCAAAATAGGCGATACCGGCGGGAGCATCGTCGGCCTGCAAGTCCCCGGGTTGAAGCACCCCCGCTCCCATGAGAAAGTAAACCAGCGCGGTCAGTAGAGCCAACGTTAGTAGACCCAGGTAAGTTGCTTTCATCGTTTTTCCTCCTGAATGTGAATTTTGAACTGTTCAATCCCTCAGCGCCGATCACATCCGCCGCACCGAGGGCGATTCGCCGCAGAGCAGCGTTTGCACGCGGAAGAGGCGGGCCATCAGCCAGATCATCCCGACCCCTGTGAGCAGCAGGAGAGCCAGGCTTACTCCCATCTGCCACAGCGGGGCCAGGCCCAGTAAGCCTAATACACCGGCCAGTTGTTGCGCCTGCTGGCTATCGCCGGCCATAACCCCCAGTCCTGAGGCCAGCACGGCGTACAAAAAGTAACCCGGCACGCCCAGCAGCAAAGCCCACAACGGAGCTTGCCACGGGATACTGAGGCTCTGGACATCTACCACGCTGGAAAAGGCCAGGGCGATGGCGATGCCGCCGCCAATGGCCCAGACACCGACCTGGGTCAGACTCAACAGGGTCATGCCCAGGACTTTGCCAGCGACCAGCTCCCGCGGCGCCAGTGAGGTGACGATCATCTCCATCGAGCGCCGATCCTTTTCACGCACGATGGGCGATCCCATCTGGCTGGCGCCAGTGAATACGGCAATGGCGAACACCAGCGCCAGGACGGCCGGAATGGCAAAGCGCACGGCCACGGCCGGCCCTGCGGTGATTTCCTCTCCGCTGTTTCGGGCCACGTACGTCATCTCGGACGGATCCGCCAGGCGGTCCAGAATCCAAGCAGGTTCGTCGGGCAGCATGGCCCGGCGCCCGGAAAAAGAGATCCGGTCCCGAGGGCAACCGAAAGTCGGCGACCCGCATCGCCGCCGTTGCGGGACGCCAGGCGTTCCACGCCGCGCACCGGGGCCAGTTCGCCGCGCAGATCAACTTCGACGACGTTGCTGGCGAATTGCCGACGGATTTCGTCCAGGGGGCCGTAAAGCACCCGGCTGCCGCGATCGATGAGCAGGATGCGCTGGCACATCTCTTCGACCTGGTGCATCTGGTGGGTACTCATCATGATGGCCGCGCCACGGTCGCACATGCGGTACAGGAGATTCTTGATGATGCACGTGTTCACCGGGTCGAGGCCGCTGAACGGTTCGTCGATGATGATCAGATCGGGCTCGTGCATGGTGGCGGCCACAAACTGGGCTTTCTGGTTCATGCCACGGCTCAGGGCCTCGATCTTGAGGTCGCGGGCATCCCAAAGCTTCATCTCGCGCAGGTATGCTTCGGCGCGCGCACGGGCCGTCTGGCGGCTGAGGTCTTTGAGCTGGCCCAGAAAGAGCAACGTATCCAGCAGCGTCATGTCCTCGTACAGCCCCGCTCCTCGGGCAAATAGCCAATGCGCGATTTGGTCGCTTCGGTCATCGGTCCGCCCAGCACACTGATCTGGCCGCCATCGGGTTTGATGATGTCGAGGATCATGCGGATGCTGGTCGTTTTGCCAGCGCCGTTGGGCCCCAGCAGCCCAAAGATTTCTCCCTTATGCACCTCGAAGGACAGGCCCTCCACGGCGTGCACCGTGGCATACGTTTTGGAAATGTTAGACACCTCCAAGGCAAGTCTTGATTGGGTCATTTCGATTATCCCCTTGCGCCCACGGCGCGCAGTGTTTTCAACAGTTGTTCCGGCGGGTCACCCTTGCTGACAAAGGCATCGACCCCGGCGGCCAATGCTGTCTGGCGCACTTCAGGCCGTCCGCTGAGGGCGATCACCCGCAGACCGGGGCGGCGGTAGTGGAGGAGAGGTAGCAAGGCAGAGGCTGGCAGGCCGGGCAGCTCCCAATCGAGCAGAATCAGGTCGGGACATACCAATCTCACCCAGTCCAGCAGACCCGTGGTATCCACCGCCTCGCCCAGGATTTCGATGTCCGGCTGGTGTTCCAGCAGCAGCCGCAGCGCCGAGCGCACCTTGGGTCGATCATCGGCAAGTAAGACACGTATATGTCTCCTTCTCATATATATCTACTCCCTAACCACAGTATTCCCGAGTTTCCACCCCCAGTGTAGCACACAGAAC
>JASFTJ010000335.1:0-4054 GCA_050053615.1 Anaerolineae bacterium
TGTCCTGCTCCACCAGACGATCATTGGCCTAGAGGCCATGGAACAAATGGAGATGGCCGGCGACTACCCAGACATCATTATCGGCTGTGCGGGAGGGGGAAGCAATGCGGCTGGCTTCATCTATCCTTTCCTCAAGGACAAGTTGGACGGCACCAGGCCGGATCTGCGGGCCATCTTTGTCGAGTCCACCGCTTGTCCCAGCATGACGCGCGGCATCTATGCCTACGATTGGGGGGACACGGCCAAGACGGGCCCGGTGGCCAAGATGCACACAGTGGGCCACGGATTCATCCCCGCCCCTGTGCACGCCGGGGGGCTACGCTACCACGGTATGGCACCCAGTATCTGTGCACTCTTGGAGCAGGGGGAAGTGGAAGCCCGCGCTTACCATCAGAACATGTGCTTTGATGCGGCCATGAGTTTCGCCCGTGCAGAAGGCTTCATCGTGGCCCCCGAGACGGCCCATGCCGTCAGGGCAGTCTATGATGAGGCCCTGGCCTGCAAAGAGTCTGGCGAATCTAAGGTCATAGTCTTTAACAACAGCGGCCACGGCCACTTTGACCTCTCCGCCTACGACGCCTACTTGCGGAAGGAGCTTCCCGATTACGAACTGGCGGAGGAGAACATCCAGAACGCGCTGACAGAACTGCCCAAGATCCCAGCGTAGGGTATGCGCGGAAATGATACCAGTTGCCGATTCAAACGCCGGTTGAGTAGCTGCGAGCAGATAGCGAGTAGCGCATTGAAAGCAAACGTTCCTGCCCGCTTTGTGCCCCCGGCTTCGATTACTCAACCAGCGGCCGCTCGTTCACTCACGATGCTTCAGACAGCAATTGGTACAAGCCAACAGGGCGACAAGGTAATGAGGAATGGGGGGCGTCCCTCATTCCTCATTCCCCGTCTCCTAGCGTAGCGATGGGCACCGTGAAACGGAAGGTGCTGCCTTTGCCTGGTTCGCTCTCGATCATGAACTCACCGCCATGGAGCTCTACGAGATTCCGGGTGATGGACACACCGAGGCCGGTGCCTGGCTGCTGCTGAACCAGGTCATGGTCGGCGCGGAAGAACTTTTCGTCAAGATGAGCGATCTCCTGGGGGGACATGCCGATGCCAGTGTCGCTGACGCTAACCAACACGTGACCCGGCGGTGTCTCTGGGTGATCGCGCCCGTCCGCAGCGATGCGGATCGTGCCGCCCTCAGGCGTATACTTGTAAGCATTGCTCACCAGATTGGTGAGGATCTGAATCAACCGCTCCCGGTCGGCCCGTACAGACGGCAGGTCGTCGGGAACGTCTACTTCTAGCGTGTGTTGCCGCGCTTCGATCTCGGTGCGGGTGCTGGTCACCGTCTCATCCATGACCTCTTTCAGTTGCACCTGCCCCAGCTTGAGCTTGGTTCGTCCAGCTTCCAGGCGCGAGATCTCTAGGAGGTCTTGGACTAGCTTGCCCATGCGGTCCACGTTGCGGTTGATGGTCTGGACAAACTCTCGCTGCTTGTCGTTCAACTCACCACCGATGCCCATCGTCAGCATCTTGGCATAGCCCTGCATGGACGTCATCGGCTGCTTGAGTTCGTGGGCCACAAAGTCGATGAACTCCGATTTGGCCTCGTTGATCTCTTTGACGCCTTCGTAGAGTCGGGCATTCTCAATGGCAATGGCTGCCTGCTGGGCAATCCCCTGACACAAGGCAATTTCCTCCGGCGTAAACTCCCGACGCCATCGGCTCTCCCAGAGCTCATTGTATCCAATGAACCGCCCCCGAATCTGCAATGGAATGTAAAGGATCGTCTGGGCGCCGTGCTGCTGCATGTGTGACCGCTCAGATTTCGGCAGTTCTGGATCGTCTATGTACGAGATGTCGTACCCGCCGGATCGCATGGTTTCCAGAAACTTGCTTTCGTCTTCCACATACGTCTGCCCCAGATCGGATGTTCGTTCCTTGGCACAAGCCTCGGGTCCAATGTACTCGGCTAGGACAGTGGAGGTCAAGGTCTCTGGGTCATAGGTGCAGATGTACGTGCTGGTGGCATCTACCGCTTGTCCCATTTGATCAGCGATACGACCCAGCACGGTCTCTAGGTCCAGCGCGGAGGAGATGACCGCCCCTGCTTCTCGCAATGCGGTCTGCTCACGCAGCCGCCGCTGAGTCTCAGCGTGGAGTCGGGCATTCTCGATGGCAATAGCCACTTCACTGGCGATGGTTGACAGGAAACGTCTGTGTTCTTCCCCGTACGCATTAGGTGCATAATCCTGCACAGCCATTACGCCTACGACTCGATCGCCGACTATCAGCGGCACGCCCAACCAAGAACGCGTGACATCGCCTATTGGGATGCCTTGCACGGGGCTAGTTTCTGCTTCTTTCTCCCAATCGTGGATGAGGATGGGTTCACAGTTGCGCACGATCCAGGCGGAAAAGCCCCACTGTTCCGCCAGATACTGGCGAAATGGCTCCAGGCGTTCCCCCCGGTCGACATAAATTGGAAAGTCTAGCGCATCTCGCCCAGCATCGTACAAGGCAATGTAAAAGACAGGGGGATCCCACACATCTCGAATGCGCTCATAGACTGTTTCCAACACCTCGTCCAAGGCCAGGTGGGAACTGACGGTCAGGCTGATGTCGTACAGCAGCGCCATGTCTTCGGCTCGACGCTGGGTTTCCCGATACAATCGCGCGTTTTCGATGGCAATAGCCGCGTGATCGGCCAAGCGCTGAATAAAGCTCAGGTCATCCTGGTCAAAGGCGCCCACTTCGGGGCTCTCCACATTGACGACGCCGATGACGCGATCCTCGAGTGGTCCCACGCCGCTTCGGGTACGCGTAGCATCCCGGAGCGACACAGCGTGAGCCGGGACGCTGCACTTGATGGGAACGGTGAGTTGAGCGCGGGTGGCCGGCTGTGCTGGGTGGTAATCGGGGTCTTTGCTCACGTCGTTCACCAGCGCCGCTTCGCCCGTGCGAATCACCCGGCCAGCGATCCCGGCATCCAGCGGCCACAGTTCGGTGCGATAGCGCTCATATTCGGGCGGATAGCCTCGAGTCGCCAGGAGGAACATGCCTTCCCCGCTCTCGTCGTATAGGGTGAGCACCCCCACCGAGCATCCCGTGCCCCGCAAGGCCCAGTCCAGCGTCATGTCCATCACGCGGTCAAAGTTCAGTGTGGTGTTGAGTTCACGGTCGATGCGCTGCATGGTGGACAACTCTTCAACCCGGCGGGCCAGCGCTTGGTCGGTCTGGGTGTAAAGGCGAGCGTTCTCAATGGCGACTGCCGCTTGCGCAGCAAAGCTCGTCAGCAGGCTGGCCTCCTCTTCTTCGAAGGGCCGACCATCCCGGTGGTTGATCACCTCAATGACGCCAATCACCCGGCCGCGGCTGATCATTGGCACACACAGGATGCTGCGAGTGATGAAACCAGTGGCTTGATCTATCGTCGGGTCCCAGCGAGGATCCGCTCGGACATCGTTGACGATTTCGGTCTGGCCGCTCTGGACCACATGGCCCGCGATGCCCGTTCCTTTGGGCAAGCGTCGCCCGGTCAGAATCGTGCCATCCGCCCCTCGTAAGGAAACCTGAAAGACGAGGTCGCCCGATTCCTCATCCGCCAAAAGCAACGAACCTGCCTCCACAGCCAGCAGCTCCACGACCTTGTTCATGATCAGGTCCAAGACACTGGGTAAATCGAGTGTCAAGTTGATGGCGCGGCTAACCTCATTCAGTGTCGCCAGCTCAGCCGCACGGAACTTCATCTCTTGGTAGAGTCGCATCCGGTCTATGGCCAGGGCAGCTTGGTCGGCAATGGCTGACAGGACCTGGACTTGTTCTTGGGTGAAGCGATACTCTTCCTGGAAGCTGGAGACGTTCAATACACCCTGGACGCGATCGCCTGCCACGAGAGGCACACCAAGCCAGGCCTTGGCTGGCTTGCCGGCACAGGGAAGCCCTCGGCGTTCGCACTCGGCCAAATAGTCGTCGGTAACAATAGGTTGACGGCTCCGAGCGATCTGGCTGGTCAGCCCGGTGCCCAAAGGCCAAGTGGCTTGCTGTGGTTCGC
>JASFTJ010000336.1:0-4048 GCA_050053615.1 Anaerolineae bacterium
CCTGCTGATGGCGCAGGCCACAAGCCCCAGCACAGCGCCGCCCGACACGGCCAGCCCGGCCCACACTGTCCACGGCGAATAGCGAAACTCGACGGTGTGGGGGCCGGCATCCAGAAAGACGCCACGCACGACGCCTTGCACACGGTGAATGGGAACTGCAGCGCCATCGGCCTGGGCGCGCCAGCCCGGGTACCATACTTCGCTCAGGACCAGCAAGCCCGGTTCGGTCAGGTCCGTTTCGACGACGATGTGGTTGGGCGCATAGGCTGAAATGTGGGCTGGGATCGCCTCGATGGGCCACTCCAAAGCAACGTCGCCGTGCACGTTGGGCTGCCCGGTGACAAACGCGCGGGGCAGGAGACGCTCGTTCTGGTAGATGTAGGTTTCGCCGACTTTTGCCGCCAAGACTAGGCCTTCGGCTTGGATGGCAAAGTCGGCGGCGACGTAGCCTACGTTGAGCAAGCCGAGCCGGTTGGCATCGGGTTGGGCATTGTGGTTGTCGAGCCAGGGCGGCAGGCTCACGCTGTAACCGGTCGCTTCGTAACCACCGGCCCGGGCCAAAAAGCGGGCATAATGGGCCAACTGGAAGGGATCGACGCCGTCCGCTCGGAAGAGGCCATAATGGACGGCGGTGTGCTGGGGCAGGCTGTAGCTGGGCGAGTAGATGCGAAACCGGCCCGGTCGCTCTGCGAGGAAGGAGGCGACCTCTGCGCCCCAGGCCAAGGCTTCGGATGGGGCGCGCATCTCGGTCCAGGCGCAGCGAACCAGGCCTAGGTCGGCAGCGGTCAGCATCAGGATGGCAAACGACAGGAACCGGGGCTTGATCACGAGCCGGGCGCGCAGCAGCAGCGCCAGGGCCGTAAGCACGCTGAGGGAGGCCAGGCTCCACGCGGCGATTGGCGCCGGTCGGTATAAGGCGATCAGGCCGGCCGTCAGTGACAGTCCGACGACGGTGCTCGCAAGGGCGACTCGGGTCGCCCGCCTGCGGACCAGGGCGACGATGCGCCGCTGCGTCATGGCATCCAGTCCACGGCCGGCCATCAGCGCCAGGCTGAAGGCAACCAGCACCCAGACGCGCGGAGGGACTCGGAGCCAACCAAGACCAGGCATCGCCCGGAAGAGGAGCGAGAACAGGGGGCCATAGTTGCCCAGCGCGAATAGAGCTGCCAGTGCGGCTGTGATTGACAGGAACCAGGTCGCTCGGTCTCGCTTGAGGGCCAGTCCCACCGCGGCCAGTACGACCACCGGCAGGCCTACATAAATGGTCTGCTCCGGCTCGCCACCGTAGGTGGGGATGAGCATGGTCAAGAGAGAGGCCCAGGGCAAGGAGAACACACCCGCTTCGTCCGCGGTTAGTTCGCTGCGGTTCAGATAGGGCAGGGCTTCGGCCAGCGGGATGAGGAGGACAGCACTCAGGAGCGCGGCGACGGCACCCATGAGCAACAACTGGACTGCGCGACGGCGCCTGGCCGTTGCCCTCTCGGTTCGCGCGACCAGCAGGAACCAAGCCGAGCTCAGCAACACAGTGAAAGCGGCCATCTGGGCATGGTTGAGCAGAGCGGCAGCCCAGGCCACGCCGGTGGGCAGGGCATCCTCCAGGCGGCCGGTTGTCGCTGCGCGATGGGCGCTTAGCATTGCGACTGGCAGCCAGGCCAGCGCCAGGGCGATGTTGGCGTGCCCGGCAGCCAATTGTGCACTGAGCCAGGGAGCCAGCGCAAAGGCCAACCCGGCAAGGACAGATCCGGCCGGTTTCAGATCCAACGCCTGACGGCCAAAGGCATAGGTCGCCAGCGCGGCCAGGACGAGGTGGGTGGCCAGCAATAGGTTGAAGGCCAGGCTGATGGGCACGCCTCGCAGAAAGAACACCCATGCCGGGGGATAAAAGAGCCATGACTGGGGATTGGCGGCCCATGGCCCACCGCCGGCGATGGTCGTCCGCCACAAAGGCAGCTGGCCGTACTGACGCAAAGTGCGGGCGTTGAAGGCCACGGCTGGCCAATGGGTGATGGTCAGGTCGGTGGCTTCCCCACTCCGGGGGTACAGGAGATGGTTGGGGTGGTAAATCATTGGCGTCAAGGTGATGGCCAGGAGGACGAGGAGTAGGGCGGAATGGCCGTAGCGGGTCATGGGCCTGTCCCCACCCGGTAGAGGATGACATCGTCGCCGGTCCAGGCGGGCGCTAAACCGAGAGTCTCTGTTCCGAGATCGACTCTTGGCGGGCCCAAGACATACCGCACGTTGTAGCGTCGCAGCAGGGCGCGGCGGTCGGCGGCGCTGGCCCCCGCGCTGTAGAAATGGATAACCTCGGTTTCTTTGTTCTCAGCTTCGATGGTCTCAAATGGGTGACCATAGACCACGCGGTTTCCAGCCCAGGCCGGGATGAACTGACCTGATTGGGTCGGAGTGAGCACAGTGTCGGTCCAGGTTGTCTGTTCACGGAGCCAGGCGCAGGCACCGGCCTCATCTTGGGTCATCACCAAGGGGTGCCGACCCTGGGCCACCCCGGCCACCGATACCAGCGGCACAAAGGCGTTGGTCAGGGCTGTGAGTCCGACGAGCAGGCCGGTAATCAGCGCTCGACGGCGGGATGCTAGCCTTGGCCAGATGACCTGCTCTAGACCGATGGCTGCAAGCAGAGTCAGGGGGATGTGCAGACCGGTGATGAAGCGTCGCTGTAGCGCAAACGGTACATAGAGCAGTATGACCACAACGCCGACCCACGACAGGAGAAACAAGTCTACTGACCGGCGGCGCCGGACGGTGACCCAAATCCCGACGATCGCCAGGAGCAACACCAGTCCGTAGCCCAAGGCATAGTCCCAGGCTGGCAGCGAGGGGGTCAGGTTTTGGGCCGACCAGGCCTTGAGGGCGGGATTGGTCCGGTAGACATAGAGGTCATAGAGCATGACCGGCGCGGCGCCCAGGCCGACGGCGCCGGAGATCAAGATCTGTCTGCTCGGCAGACATCGGTCGCGCAATGCGAGGACAGCCAAGTACGTGGACAGAACGATCAGGATGATGGGCACAGCAAACGGCTGGACCACGGCCAGCAGCAGACCAAGGGTCGCTATCCCGAGCAGTCGAGATAGCCTCAGCGGCGTTTCTAACCGATCGAGTACACTCATAGAGATGAGCAACATCAGGCCCATCGCCAGTGGGAAGTGGGGGTTGGCCATGATGCTCAGGAAAGTGAAACCTTCTGCAACCCAAAAGTCGGCAGTCGTGACGCCGAGAGGGGCCATCAGCCAGCCCAAGCCGGCGCTGAAGGCCATAAGAAGAAAGGCTGTGCGGCGGGTCGCCAGGCGGTCGAAGAAACGCGCGATGAACCGGTAGGCGATCAGCAGGAAGACAAGGCTGGCAGCTACACGAGCCAGATGATAAGTCACGGGGATGGGCAAGCCCAGCACAACTGCCAGGTGGCCCAGGGCCAGGTAAAAGGTAAAAATGAACGCGCCGTTGTGGGGTTCCGGGGTGAAGGGTAGGTGGAAGAGCCAGTCCCCATGAGCGCCCTGCTGCATCTTGGCATAGTACGACTCGCCGTCAAAATGGTTAATGAGCAGGCCGGTATACTGCATACCGGCAGGGGCCAGTTGCCAGGCGACCAAATAGGGCAGACAGGTCAGCCCGACGACCACGATGCTTGCTAGCAATGCCCAACGGGCTTCTTTTTTTGACATACTCACTGGCCGTGTTTGGCCTCTCACTTGAGTTCCTCATCATTTTACCATATTTGTCATCTTTGACAAGAGGACAATGGTCCTACAAACCAACTGAACTCTGTCCGAGCGCCTGCCGCTACGTGCTGCGTCACGTGAGCTGCGCTGCTGCTGCAGAGTGCCACGCTGAGAAGGGTTTTGGTTTTGCGCTGCATCGGTGGTGTGGTATAATGGCTCTGGCTGATCTGGGGGGCAGGATGGTACCAAGTGCGTGTTTTCGAGGACAAGCAGTGGACCGGAGAACGGCACGGCGTCTTGCCGCGCGTGCCTGGGCTGCGGCACAGGGCCTTATGCGCCATGCATGAGGCCTTTTTTTGATCTGAGGAGGAAGG
>JASFTJ010000337.1:0-4044 GCA_050053615.1 Anaerolineae bacterium
GCACAGCCCGGACGCGTGCCACCACCTCGCGGGGGTTGAAGGGTTTGGCTACGTAATCGTCGGCGCCCAACTCCAGGCCGACGATCTTGTCGTGATCCTCGACGCGGGCAGTGAGCATGATGATGGGCGTAGCCTTTAGATTCTCATCGCTGCGGACGATGCGGGTCACATCCCAACCGTCGCGATCGGGGAGCATCAAGTCCAGCACGACGAGGTCGGGGCGTTCGCGGCGAAGGATGTGCAGGGCTGTCTCGCCATCATAGGCGGTCAGTACTTGGTAGCTGGCTTGCTCCAGGTAGGCGTGAAGCAGCCGCACGATTTCTTTGTCGTCGTCCACCACCAGGACCCGTTGGGTCATGATTCCCTGTAGAATCCTTTCTGTGATCCCCTGACAAACACATGTGATTATACCAAGTATGATGTCGTTGGTCAATCACATAAAAGATGGAAGGGGTGAGCAGTTGTTGTGCAACGCTCACCCCCGCCTGTCAATTCCGAGTCGGTGTGTAGCTACGATTCACTCTGGCCGGGGAACCCTCGGAAGCCACCTCCCGGTCGCATGCCGGGCCCGCCGCGAAAGCCACCGGGGCAGGGCCCCTCAAAGGCAAGGGGTTCATTCAGGCGTTCCTGGACGTGCTCCTCCGCTTGCTCCAGCATCCAGTCAGCCCGCTCCTGGGTGAGCTTTTCATCTTGCACCGCCTGGCCGAGTCTTTCAGCCAGCTTGTCGAGGAAGGCGTCGGCGATCGATTGCGGGTCCACGCCCTTGTCCTCAGCCACCTCGGCGATGCTCTTGCCATCCTGGAGCTCAGCCACGAGATCCTGTACCGACATGTTCAGTTCGTCGGCGGCTACACCAACTAGAGAGTTCTCTGGACCGGCCCCAAACCCGTGGGCGCCGTACCCAGAGCCGAACTTGCCGCCGCGCATCCTCGGGCCCAAGCCCTCCTCCATCCGTTCGCGCATCCGGTCGGCTTGATCCTGTGTCAACCAGCCCTCGGTCACGGCTTGGTCTATCACCTGGTCTTGGGCCGTCTCCACGGCGTCGTCGTACTCCTCTACGCTGACGTCAAGGATGTTTGCGATGGCGTCGTGCATCCTCTGGCGAAAGTTGAAGGGCCAGTCGGCCCCATTGTCCGCATCCTGCGCAAAGGCCACCGCGCCCACGGCTGCTACTCCCAAAATCGCCACCAGGGTGGCGATCCCTGCGATTCTCCAAAACATTTTCATGACACTCTCCTTTTCTTTTTCTCGCGGGTCTTCCCGCTGATCGGATGTCATGATAGCAGAAAAGTGTGGAGATTTCATGGAGATCTGTTGCAGGATTTGTAAAGATTGGGAGACTGGCGGAACGGTTTCCTGGGCAGCGAGGCCGGGGCTCCAGGGGAGGAGGTCCACCTTCCGGTCCTCGACAGTGACATGACGGCGCTCCAGCGGGGTGTTGGTGACATCATCATCGGGAGAAAACGGGAGGCAGGTCGCTCGTGGGTTGACGTGGAGAAATGAATTCTGATCGGTGCCGGGCAACTCGAACATTTGAGCGAAACGCTTCCCTGTGATACAATGGTTTCGATGGATACGGCGACATTTCTTAGGCGGATCAAGGATCTGCCAGGCTATCGGGGTCAAGTGGTACATATCGAGCGCTTGCCGGTGTGCCGAGCGCGATATGGCAAGCTGGATCGCCCCCTGCCGCAGGGGTTGGTCTCGGCGCTGCGTGGCATCGGCGCCGAGCGGTTCTACACCCACCAGGCCCAGGCCATCAATGCCGTCCGCGCCGGACAGCACGTGATCCTATCCACCGGCACGGCGAGCGGCAAAACCCTGGCCTACAACGTCCCCGTCCTGGAGGCTCTCATCGAGGATTGGCACGCCCGTGCTCTCTACCTTTTCCCTACCAAGGCGTTGGCCCAGGATCAACTTCGTGGCTTGCGCGAATTGACCCAGGGCGAACTATTGGGGAGCAAACGCTTCGGCACTTACGATGGCGACACCCCGCGCGGCGTCCGCGGTCGACTGCGCCGCGAGGCCAGCATCATCCTCACCAATCCTGACATGCTCCACTTGGGTATCCTTCCCAACCATACCCTGTGGGCCGACTTTTTCGCAAACCTGCGCTTTGTCGTCCTTGACGAAACCCACGTCTACCGAGGCGTGTTTGGCTCGCACGTGGGCTGCGTGCTGCGGCGACTCTGGCGGGTCTGCGCCCGCTACGGCGCGGCGCCGCAGATCGTTGCCTGCTCGGCGACTATTGCCAATCCTGGGGAACACCTGCGTCGTCTGGCCGGCATCGAGCCCACCGTCGTAGACGATGATGGTGCACCCAGCGGCGCCCGCGATTTCGTCCTCTGGAACCCGCCCTTTGTGGACCCGACCAAGACTGCCCGGCGCAGCGCCAACATCGAGGCGGCGCGGCTTTTTGCCCGGCTGGTGCAGGCCGGCATCCGCACCATCGCCTTCACTCGCGCCCGCCGCGTCGCTGAGTTGCTCCTGCTCTACGCCCGGCGAATCCTGGAGGACGAGGCGCCGGGTCTGGCCGATCGCGTGCGAGCCTACCGAGCTGGCTACCGCCCCGAGCAGCGGCGCGAGATCGAGCGTGGCTTGCGCCCCGGCGGTGGGCTGCTGGGTACCACTGCTACCTCCGCGCTGGAGCTGGGCATTGATATCGGCGACCTGGATGCTTCAGTGCTGGTGGGCTTTCCGGGCACCATCGCCAGCTTGTGGCAGCAGGCCGGCCGGGCGGGACGGGGCACGCGCCGTGCCCTAACGGTGCTCATCGCCCTGGACGATCCGCTGGATCAGTATTTCATGGGTCATCCTCGTGATCTCTTTGGCCGACCCCATGAGCACGCGCTGATCGATCCATCCAACCCGTACATCCTGGAGCAGCATCTACCCTGCGCGGCCCACGAGGTCCCGCTGTCGCGGGGCTCAGAGGGTGGGGACCCGGCATACGCGGCGCCTGCTGTTTCCGCCGGCAGGCCCCGCCGGGTGATACCGGGCCGGCGGGGGGCTTCTCCACCTGCCCAAGCGTCTCCACGCCCCAAGCCGCCGCTGCCCGCCGGTCTGGCCCCTTCGGCTGCCCACGGCCGGGGCGGTCAGGGCGACGACGAAACGCTGTTCGGCCCTGGGTTCGTGCCGGCCATGATCGCCTTGGAGAATGCTGGTGAGCTGGAGTACCGGCGCGACCGCTGGTATCCTCGGCCTGGGGCGTATCCCGCCGAAAAGGTATCGCTCCGCTCGTTGGCCGGCTCACGGGTGGCGCTGCTCAACGCGGGAAACAACTATCGCTTGCTGGAAGAGATCGAGGGCGCGTCGGCCCTGTACCGCGTCCACCCCGGCGCCATCTATTTGCACCAGGGCGAATCGTTCTTGGTCCGTGAGCTGGACCTGAACGCTGGCCATGCCATCCTGGAATCAGTGCGGGTCAGCTATTACACCCAACCCCGCGAGATCAACGACGTGCGCGTCGTTCAGGCGGCGGCCCGCAAGCAGATCGGCGCGGCGACGGCTCTTCTCGGGGAGGTGCGGGTCACGCAGCAGGTGATCGGTTACCGGCGGGTGCAGCAGTTCCGCGAGGAGGTCTTGAGCGTGGAGGACCTGGACCTGCCGGCGCAGACGTTCACCACGGTGGCGCTGTGGTGGGATGTGTCGTCGGGCATCTTGAGGCAAGTGAAGCGGCGGCGACTCGACCCGGCGGGAGGGCTGCACGCCGTGGAGCACGCGGCCATTGGCTTGCTGCCGCTCTTTGCCATGTGCGACCGTTGGGATATTGGCGGGCTTTCGACGCCGCACCACCCCGACACCGGCACGGCGCTGGTGTTCATCTATGATGCCTTTCCAGGCGGCGTGGGCATCGCAGAGAAAGGATTTGACTTGCTGGGGGAGCTGTGGCGTGCAACCCACGAGGCGATCCGCGACTGCCCTTGCCAGGATGGGTGTCCCAGTTGTGTCCAAAGTCCAAAGTGCGGGGCCAGGAACGACCCCTTGGACAAACAGGCAGCTGTCTTGATTCTGGCCGAACTTCTCAAAGGCGTGTAAACCTCC
>JASFTJ010000338.1:0-4036 GCA_050053615.1 Anaerolineae bacterium
TGGGCATCTGATCGCGTTCCAGCAAAACAACAACCCCTACATAGAGCACCAGAAAGACAGCTATTTTCACACTCCCAGTACGCCAGGGCGAGCCCAGGATGCCCGGAACCAGGATCGCTGCGCGACCAGCAATCATCCCCACGATCAGCGCCGCCGTGGGCACAGCGAACATGCGCCTAAGCGAGAACTGCACATGCTCCCGGGCCTGCCACAACAAAAGTCCAATGCCTACGACCAACATGACATCGACTGCAACGGCCACTCCTTCGATCCCCAATGCAGGCCCCAAAATCCACAAGCCGATCACCAGCACCACCAATTGCACGAAACGGGTACGCACGGTCTTTTCCGGGCGGCCGACGGCGACGAACAGGTTGGCGATGGTCACCTTGATCGGATCCAACAGGGTAAACACAAGCATCAAGCGAAAAGCTGTAAGCATCGGCAGCCACTTTGTGCCCAAAACGATGCGAATGAACTCTGGCGCCACCAGGGCCAGGAGACCTGCCACCAAAAACCCACTGCGCACCAGAAAGGAATTTATACGAAAGAATGCCTGCGATAATCGCTTGGGCTTGTCCCTGAGTTCGGCATAGGTCCCGGCGGCTACAGAATTCAGTGGCGAAGCAAGAATCGTGCGCGGATAGGTCGCAAAGCGGTAGGCCCGGGAGTAAAATCCGAGCGGCGTCTCACCGAGAAACATCCCTGTCCAGAGATCGTCGACCCGGTCCAAAGCCCGAAGCAAAACACCGGCCAAGAAAGTTCGGCGGCCAAAGTCCAGGAAATAGCGGACAATATCCTTGGACCAGCCGAGACGGGGTCGCCATACCGGGCGATAGGTATAGTAGCCAATCACCAGGATTACGGCTCCTATTATATCGGTCACGACCAGACTCCAAACGCCGAATTCCTTCCAGGCGAGCAGAATTGCGACAGTTGTGGCGATGACAGTCGTGCTGATGTTCATCAGAGCAATGCGGCGAAAGACGACCCGTCTGACGAGCACCATGCGAGCCGTAAAGGTCAGTTGGTCCACGAACTCGGCGCTGATCAGGATCCACAGAGCCCAAAGCGTCTCCTGAGGCATAGCGTCCGGTATGATCCAGGGACCAAGACTGGCCAGGCCGACGGCCCAGACGATACTGAAGCCCAATGATAGAGTGAAGTGAACCCGAAGGGCGATCTCACCCTCGCTCTCCCGGGCACGGTGCAACAGGGCTCCGCCCAAACCAAACTGGGACAGGGGACGCGTGGCGACGATCCACGAACCGGCAAAGGCATAGACCCCAAAAGCGTCCGGTCCTAGCAAACGAGCGAGGATAATCGAACGCCCAAACTGGATCGCGGTCTGTACCAGGCTAGAGGCGACGTTGTACGCTGTCGAATGAACGGTGCGCTTGGCAATGTTCATAGATGCTCATAGAACGACAGGTCGGTTCGGGCCATACGACTCCGGACACAGCTATGCGCCACCAGGTTCCGAAAGCCGACCCCGTTGAGCAAAGCCGCCAGCACGTCCTCTTGGCTGGACAGGTACTCGAGCAGAGCATTCGTATCTAACGTTTCAGACATAGATCATCCCAACGAAATCAGCCCGCGCGGCAGCGTCGTCAACGTCTCCGAGCCATCAGGCGTGACCAGCACGTCGTCCTCGATGCGCACGCCGCCCAGGTCGGGCACATAGACCCCTGGCTCGACGGTGAAGGTCATGCCCGTCTCCAATAGCGTCAGGTTGCCCTCGACGAGGTACGGCGGCTCGTGGGTCTCCAGGCCCAGGCCGTGGCCGGTGCGGTGGAGGAAGAACTCGCCGTAACCGGCTTGCGCAATGGCCCGGCGAGCCAGGCGATCCAGCTCCTGAGCCGGCATCTTGGGGCGCACTGCCAGCCGCGCCGACTGGTTGGCGGCCAGCACCGCGTCGTGGATGTGGACCATCTCGGGCGTGGGCTCGCCCAACACAAAGGTGCGCGTGATGTCGGAGCGATAACCCTCAACAACCGCACCCCAATCGACGATGACCAGGTCGCCCTCGGCCAAGGGCCGGTCGGACGGGCTGGCGTGGGGCGACGCCGAGTTCGGCCCGGCGACGACGAGAGGCGCAAACGCCTCACCCTGCGCCCCCTCGCGCAACAGGGCGATTCTCAGGTCGGCAGCCACTTCCAACTCGGTGCGGCCGGGCTGGATGCGAGCTCCGCTCGCTTCGTCGAGCACGCGCTGCATCGCCCGTTCTGCGATCTCGACAGCGCGACGCATGTGGTCGATCTCGACCTCGTCTTTGGTCGCGCGGAGCTGGGGCAGCCACGGCTCGGTGGCCAGCAGTTGACAGCCGGGCGCCGCCAGCTCGATCCGCCGCATCTCCAGCACACGCATGGTCAGGTACTCAATGCTGATGGCTTTGCCCCCCAAGTCAAGCGCCTCGACGACCTGATGAAAAACGTGCTCGTGGCCTTCCTCGTCTCGATAGAGGAACAACCTGGTATCTTGGGGCAACTGGCCCTCAGCCGCCGGGGCCTCCAATTGGGGCAAGACCACGACCAGCGGCCCCTCGGCCGGCACAAAGGCCACCGTGGGCCGCTCGCTTAGCTGCATGGTCAGGCCGGTAAAGTACCGCAGGTTGGCGCCCGGAACCAAGGCCACACATGCCACACCCTGGGCCCGTTGCAGATGTCGCAACGCTTCTAGACGTGAAGAGTCCATTCAACCTTCCCCTACCTACTGCCTTTGCGCCTTTGCCGTTCCTGCGCCCGCCAGAACCCTTTGTTCCAAAGAACGCTGCGGAACCACTTGTGAATCTGTGGGTCGGCCACGTTCAGGCGCTGCCGCTCGCGGCAATAGAGCGCCAACGATTGGGCAAAGTAATTGCGAACATCAGAGAGGGCAATCTCGTCCGGACCATAGCCCAATGCAAAGAGACCTGGCAGCCGTCCTCCTGCTTCCTGCCAACCTGGGGTCGCGCCCCCGCCGTCGGTCAACCACGGGCCTTTGGGATCACCTCCGCAACCCAGGTGGTGATCGATCAGGTGGCCGATGACATGCAGGGGACGTTCGTTATCATGGGCCAGATCCTCGACCGAAACATAGGCCACGTTCTGCACCTCCCTGTCGCGGATCCTCCCCGGACCAAGCTGGTACCGAGACTCGCCGGGGCAAATGGCGAGGAACCCTACCTCACAAGCCATCAAGTAGTCACACAGGGCATCAGGCAGAGAGGAAACCTGCCGGGTGAGAGCTTGCATCGGCGCCCAGGCGTGGTCAAAGACGCCACGAACCCAAGGAGGCGCCTGGACCAACAGCTGCGGCATCAACCGAGCCTTGGCATGCAGCCAAGCGTTCGGCTGGTTTGCCCCCGGCCGTTTATGCTGCTTTCCAGCGCTTGCAGAGAGCATGCGACGTATCCTCTCTCAGTCTATACAGTCTACACCCCAAAGGCCTAGGAGTAGACCCCCATCTAATACCAAAAGCCTATTGTACTCACTACCCCGCTATGCTATAATGGACTCGTGGGGCTTATGGGGAAGAAACGCCCACAAAGCCCTATGGGACAGCAGGAATCCGCTCTTTACCAATCAAATCTATCTCAATATCCAGCCTACTCACCCATGATTTGGATCACCAACGAACGGGACCGGTCGCGGTTGTCAAAGTCTACGAAAACGATCTGCTGCCACGTACCCAGGGTCATCTGTCCGTCAACAAAGGGAATGGTCAAGGACGAGCCCAGCAAGGCGTGCCGGACGTGCGAATGACCATTGCCGTCTCCCCAGCGCAGGTTATGTCGATAATCAATATCGGGAGGAGCAATTCGGTCGAACAATTGCTGCAGATCGTGCACTGCCCCGGATTCGAACTCGATTGTGGTCAGGGCGCTGGTGGAGCTGGGTGTAAAAACGGTCACGATGCCATCCCTGAGACCAGTACTCCGAATCTCGCGAGCCACCTCATCTGTTATGTTCAATATGTGACCGTTGCCCTGCGTATGGAACTTGATTCGCCTCGTGGTAACCATCTACGGTCGCTCCTCCGTATCCCAGGCAGCCTC
>JASFTJ010000339.1:0-4032 GCA_050053615.1 Anaerolineae bacterium
TTTAACTGTAGAATCAGGTGATGTTTTCTAGCGTTTGACAATCCACAGGGTCTGTGCTATAATTGTTGTTGACAAGTGCATATATCAAAGACTGTGAATAGGAATAGTAGTCGCCGAAGCAGGGTCCAGAGAGTCGGGGGGAGGTGTGAGTCCGATACCAGTGCTGGCGATGAATGGGCCTAGGAGTCGTCCGCCGAACACCCCTTGGGGCTAGTAGTCCGGGCCGGATCCGCCACCGTTACCAAGGCTGAAGGTATCCTCCTGAGCTTGACAAAGGGGCTGTACCTGCAATGAGTGGGGCTGGCACGCCTATGACTATCCGCCGACACCGGCGGATTTTTTGTTAGGGTTGCCGCGCCAGCCTCAGAGAGGTGGCACCACGGGTGTCTTTGCCGAAATGGGGCGCTCGTCCTCGACAGAGGACGAGCGCTTTTTTCGTGACTGGTTGGATAGAGGTATGGAATGAAGCGAAAGAGAATCTTGACCGGAGATCGACCCACGGGCAAGCTGCATCTGGGTCACTATGTGGGCAGCTTGCGGAATCGTGTGCAGTTGCAGGAAGACCATGATTGTCTATTTATCATCGCCGACCTGCACATGCTGACGACCCAGCCAGATAAGAAACGGATTGAGCAAGTGGGGCAGAATGTGCGTGACATTGTGCTGGACTACCTGGCGGCCGGCATTGATCCAGAGCGGAGCACCATCTTTGTCCAGTCCGCGGTGCCCGAAACCTACGAACTGAATCTACTCTTTGAGATGCTGGTGAGCGTGCCTCGGTTGGAGCGGCTTCCTAGCCTCAAAGACATGGCCCGCGATGCAGACCTGCACGTGATGCCCTTCGGGCTGCTTGGTTATCCCGTGCTCCAGGCGGCCGACATCTTGCTGCCGAGGGCGCACCTGGTGCCCGTGGGGAAAGACAACGAGGCGCACGTCGAGGTGGTTCGCGAGATCGCCCGACGTTTCAACCGACTCTATGGCGAGGTGTTCCCTGTGCCCGAGGTGATGCTGGGCGACGTGCCGACGCTGGTGGGCACCGATGGCCAGGCCAAGATGAGCAAGAGCCGCGGCAATGCCATCTACCTATCGGACGATGAGGAGACGGTGACCCAAAAAGTATTTGGCATGTACACTGACCCCAAGCGCATCCGCGCTGACATTCCCGGTCAGGTGGAGGGCAACCCAGTGTTTGTCTATCATGACACGTTCAACCCTGACGCAGACGAAGTGAACGACCTAAAGATGCGTTACCGTCAGGGGCAGGTGGGTGATGTCGAGGTCAAGCGCAAGCTGGCGCGGACGATCAATGACTTGTTGCGGCCCTTGCGCGAACGGCGCGCCCGATACGAAGCCGAGCCCGGGTTGGTGGACGACATTCTCATCGACGGAGTGCGGCGCGCCCGAGCCATTGCTCAGGAGACAATGGGCATGGTGTACGAAGCGACAGGCCTTTATGGTCCGAAGCTGCTAAGAACCTATTCACTGCCGCTCACCACTGCTGATGCGCCGAAACTGGCTTATTGTTAACGGCACCAAACTATGGACACAGACACAGACAATCTTGTTCGCGCCAACAACTTTTTCTACCGTGGCGAGTATCGGCGGGCTATTGAGGCGCTCACCCTTGTGATCGAGGTCGGACCGGACGAAGCCGATGTCCATGTCAACCGGGGCGCAGCCTATGCCGCCCTGGGAAAGCACGATCTGGCCATCGCTGACTATGACCGGGCGCTCGAGATCAGATCTGATCACGTGGCCGCCTACAACAATCGTGGTCTCGCCTACGCGGCCCAGGGGAACGATAACGCGGCGCTGGCCAATTACGCGCGGGCGCTTGCGCTAGATCCAGATGACGCCGTCATTTACAACAATCGCGGGGCAACCTTCCAGGCTCAGGGCGATGAAGAGCAGGCTCTAGCGGACTATGATCGAGCCATTGAGCTGGATCCGCAATACGCCGAAGCCCACTATGCGCGCGGCCTGTTGCACGCCTCGCGGGGGGACAGGGGGCAAGCGATCGCGGATTATGACAGGGCCATTGACCTGAATACCAAACTGGCCGCTGCCTACTACAGCCGTGGAATAGCTTGCGGACTGGAGGGCAGGTATCAGCAAGCTCGGACTGACCTGGAGACATACCTGGAACTGGCCCCTCGGGCGGCAAATCGCGAGCAGGTCGAAGCGGTAATCAGCCAGCTGAGGCCACACTAAGTCCTCGCGCTGGCGAGGGTTTGCGCGGAGGTACGAGATGCATCTTGTCAAAGTCAGAATCCACAGCCAGCGGTTTCCTTCCCGGCGGTTCTACCCGTTTGACATACCCGTCATTGCCGAGACAAAGGCGCTGTCACTCAGAGGGCCCGTCACCTTCTTTCTGGGTGAGAATGGGTCGGGCAAGTCAACCTTGCTCGATGCCATTGCCAGGAAGTGCGGCATCCATGTCTGGGACAAACCCCGGCGCCACTTGGCCCACAACAATCCATTTGAGACCAAACTAAAAGATTATGTTACCACTACCTGGGCCAACGGCAGTGTGCCTGGCTCCCTTTTCCGGGCTGAGACATTCCGCGACTTTGCTGACTTTCTCGACGACGTCGCACTCTGCGATCCTGGCCGGCTACGATACCACGGGGGCCGGATCCTGAACACCCTGTCACACGGCGAAGGGATCCTGTCCTACTTTGGAGGCCGCTTTCATGTGAAAGGGCTCTACCTCCTCGACGAACCAGAGTCGGCGCTCTCGCCCGCGAGTCAGATCAAGTTCTTGAAGCTGTTACGGCAGTTTGAGGCAGACGGGCAGGCACAGTTCATCATCAGCACACACTCACCGATCCTGTTGTCCCATCCCGGCGCACAGATCTTTAGCTTCGACTCGGTCCGCATCCAAGAGATGGCATATGAGGATACAACACACTACAAGATCTACAAACAATTCTTCACGGACCGCTCTCTCTTATTGGGACCATGAATAGCTGCTCTGAAGAAGGAGCAGCAGAGTGAAGAGGATATGCGTATGTTTCGTGCACACACGACATATCTCTTCTCTCTCCCCCGGAAGCGGTTTTCCTCAATGGAGTCATAAACATCGCAGAGGTTTCGGCCAGATTCAACACAGAAAGGGGTGATCGAGGGACAAAACTCGGGTTAGCGTAGGACTGCGTTTCAATCAAATGCCTAAGGAGGGAGAAACAATGTCGCAGCACAAGTTCGTTCTGCAAGAAAAGGATATGCCGACTCACTGGTACAATATCATCGCGGACATGGACCAGCCACCCCCGCCCTACCGGCATCCGGCGACGCTGGAGCTGCTGGGGCCCGACGATCTTGCACCCGTTTTTCCCCAGGCGCTGATCATGCAGGAGGTCAGCCAGGAGCGATTCATCGAGATCCCGGAGGAAGTGCAGGATATGCTCAAGATGTGGCGTCCCTCTCCTCTCTATCGTGCGGCTCGCTGGGAGAAGGCTTTGGACACCCCAGCCAAGATCTATTACAAGTGGGAGGGAGTCAGCCCGCCCGGCAGCCACAAGCCCAACACTGCTGTTGCTCAATGCTACTATGCCAAGCAGGAAGGCCTGAAAGGCTTTGCGACCGAGACAGGGGCCGGTCAGTGGGGTAGCGCTCTTTGCTTTGCCGCCCAACTGTTCGACTTGGAGTGCAAAGTCTTTATGGTCACCATTAGCTATCACCAGAAACCCTATCGTCGCATCGCCATGGAGACCTGGGGCGGCCGCGTGGTGCCCAGTCCGAGCTCAGAAACCAATGCCGGGCGAGCCATCCTTGCCGTGGACCCCGAGACGACGGGGAGTTTGGGCATCGCCATCAGCGAGGCGATCGAGTACGCAGTGACCCACGCTGGGTACAAGTACTCACTGGGCAGTGTGGTCAACTTTGTCCTGCTCCACCAGACGATCATTGGCCTAGAGGCCATGGAACAAATGGAGATGGCCGGCGACTACCCAGACATCATTATCGGCTGTGCGGGAGGGGGAAGCAATGCGGCTGGCTTCATCTATCCCTTCCTCAAGGACAAGTTGG
>JASFTJ010000340.1:0-4031 GCA_050053615.1 Anaerolineae bacterium
GACCGTGTCCAAAGGCGAAGGCTTGTCCGGCGAAGTGATGACCACGGGGCGGCCTACCATCATCGACAACTATCAAACCTATCCCCGAGCTGTGCCAGCCTTTATCGAGGCCGGCCTCGCCAGTGTGGCCATCGTGCCCATCGTGAGCGGCGACCGGACTTTTGGCGCGCTCAGCGTGCTGTCCATCAATGAGGCAAGGAGCTTCTCCGAGCGGGATGTTACCATCCTCACCGCCATTGGATGTCAAGCCGGCATCGCCATCGAAAACGCTTACTTGTACGAGAATATGCGCTTCTACGCTCGCAAGATCACCCAAGCTCAGGAAAACGAGCGCAAGCGCATTGCCCGCGAACTCCATGACGACACAATTCAATCCCTGATCGGGCTTACGCGCCACATGGAGGCCCTAACCACCACCGAGGAAACACTGCCCCCGGTTGCCATACAGCGCATTCAGAGTCTGCAAGAAGCCACGGGCGACGTGATCAAACGCGTGCGACGGTTCAGTCAAGACCTTCGCCCCTCGATCCTCGACGACCTGGGCCTGCTGCCCACCCTGGAAGAGATCACAACCGAGTTGAATCGCCAGGATGGCCTGCAATCCGAGTTCCGAATAGTGGGTATCGAACGCCGGTTCTCAACCGAGGCCGAGTTGACGCTGTTCCGCATCGCCCAGGAAGCACTAAACAACGTCCGGAGGCACGCCCAGGCGACCAAGGTCATCACGACCGTGGAAGTGAGCGACAGCACCATCCGGCTGACGGTCGAGGACAACGGCCTAGGGTTCCGCCCCCCCACCCTGGCCGATCATCCGGCGACGGCCAGCAAGCTGGGGCTGATCGGCATGCACGAACGCGCCAGGCTGCTTCGAGGCACCCTGACGATAGATTCAGCGCCTGGCCTGGGGACCCGGGTCACCGTCAATGCGCCGGTCTGACGGTATCCAGATTATCACCATTCACAGCTTCGCTGCAAGGAGGAGAGGATGGACATAGAAGCCATCATTGACGAAAAGATAAAACCGCAACTCATCAAGGATTTCGGCAGGCAGACGGCCAACTCCTTGCTCACCCAAGCCACGCTGGCCTACGTCAGCACCGACGGAACAGAACAGGAGCGATTCGAAGTTTTCGTACAAACCATCTGCTCCGACGAACAGGTGCTCGCCGAATGGGGCAAAAGAGGCGCAGCGGAGCGGGTAGAGGACTGGCATCTCATTTTGCAGGACGCAATGCTCACCTGGCGAAAAATGAAAGGAGAGAAAACAATGACCGCGAAAATACTCGACGGCCGGGCCATGTCCAAGGAGGTACGCCAAGAAATCCTCGCCGAGGTAGAAGAATTCCAAGCCATGCATGGCTTTGCGCCCACCATCGCCGTTGTACGGGTGGGAGATGATCCGGCCTCGGTGAGCTATGGGAAAATGATCAAACGATCGTCCGAAGGTGCAGGAATGAACTTTGTGCTGCATGCCCTGCCAGAAGCCGCCACCACCGAGGAGGTCATCGGCGTGGTAGCCACCCTCAACGCCGATGGCAAGATCAACGGCATCATGGTCCAGGAACCACTCCCCGGGGGCATTGACGACGACGAGATCAAGGCGACCATCCGGGCCAACAAGGATGCCGACGGCGTAAACCCCATCAATGCCGGTCGCCTGGCCCAGGCTGCCCCTATTCGGGGAGAACCCGGTGTACGGGACTATTTGGTGCCGGCTACACCGCTCGGTGGGCTAGAGATGTTGCTGCGGGCCGGCGTCGAAATCGAGGGCAAACGGGCTGTCGTCGTCGGTCGGTCCAATATCGTCGGGCGGCCTATGTCCTTCCTGCTGATGCAGCATCACGCCACGGTGAGCATGTGCCACTCGCGCACCCGCCCCCTGGGCGACGTGACCCGCGAGGCGGACATCCTGTGCACCGCCGTCGGCGTCGCCAACTTGGTCAAGGGAGATATGATCAAACCAGGAGCCGTCGTCATCGACTTTGGGTTCAACAGACTGGGCGACCAGTGGGTGGGAGATGTGGATTTCGAGGAAGCCAAAGAAGTGGCCGGCATGATCACCCCCGTCCCCGGCGGCACCGGATCCATGACCAACGTCATGCTCATGAGGAACGTCCTACAGGCAGCCAGGCGCCAGGTCCGCTGAGAGCCCAATCACCATTCCACCCACAGGAGCCAAAGCGCCCATGAACACATCGACGGAGCAGATCGTCATCCGCGGGGCACATTCAGAACCGCATCCCCGTCGACGAACGTCCCCCCCTCGCAGCGATAAAGACGCAAACCCAGATCGATTGTTCGACAGCAGGAGAAGGGTTTCTCTGACGTTGACAATCAAGAGTGCCTGTGGTAAACTAGGCGAGGTTTTCTATCACAAGTAGACCCCAATGGACGTAATGGATGGCACAGGAGCCATCAATAGAAAACACAAGGAGGTAACAATGTTAGTTGAGCTCAAGCGACCTGTACCCAGCGACATTGAGATCGCCCAGGAAGCCAAAATGCGACCCATCGTCGATGTCGCTGCGGACTTGGGGCTGACCGAGGACGATCTGGACCTGTACGGCAAGTACAAGGCCAAAGTTCACCTCGATGTCCTGGAAAAGCTCGCCGACCGCGCCGACGGCAAGTACATCGACGTGACGGCCATCACCCCGACGCCCCTGGGCGAAGGCAAGACCGTGACGACCATCGGCGTCAGCCAAGGATTGCACCACATCGGCAAGAAGGTGATGACTTGCATTCGCCAGCCCTCCCAAGGACCAACCTTTGGCATCAAAGGTGGTGCGGCCGGCGGCGGGTACTCACAGATCGTGTCCATGGAGGACTTTAACCTCCACCTGACCGGCGACATCCACGCCGTTGGTGCAGCCCACAACCTGCTGGCGGCAGCCATCGACAATCGCTTGGCCAAAGAGACTCGGTGGAGCACCGATTTCTTGGCCAAGGCGCTCTGCCCAGACGACGAATACACACCCAGCATGCGCAAGCGACTGGAAAAGCTGGGCATCGACTCGGAAAAGCCCTCGGACTTGAGCGAAGCGGACAAGGAGCGCATGTTCCGCTTGAACATCGACCCCGACGCCATCCAGTGGCGACGGGTAGTAGACGTGTCCGACGCATCATTGCGTAGCATCATTGTCGGGCTAGGAGGCATCCGAGACGGGTTCACCCGCGAGTCCGGCTACGACATCACTGTGGCCTCCGAGATCATGGCCGCATTGGCCATGTGCAACAGTCTGGCCGACCTGCGCGAGCGCATGGGGCGCATCATCATTGGCACAAGCAAGAAGGGGGGAAACCGCCACGTTGGACGGGTCGAGCCGATCACGGCCGAAGACCTGAACGTGGCCGGGGCCATGACCGTCCTGCTTAAAGAGGCGATCATGCCCAACTTGATGCAGACCTTGGCCGGCAGCCCAGCCTTTGTCCACTGCGGCCCGTTCGCCAACATCGCCCAGGGCAACAGCTCCATCATCGCCGACAAGATCGCCCTCAAGCTGGCCGATTACGTGGTGACCGAGTCCGGCTTTGGCGCTGACTGCGGCATGGAGAAATTCATGAACCTCAAGAGCCGCGTCAGCGGCCTGGTGCCCAATTGCGTAGTGCTGGTCTGCACCGTCCGCGCGTTAAAGATGCACGGGGGCGGCCCCAAGGTGGTCGCCGGCAAGCCGCTGGACAAGGCCTACATCGAGGAGAACCTGGAGCTGCTGGAAAACGGCCTGCCCAACCTGCTGCAGCACATTGAGAACGCGCTCAAGTTTGGTGTACCGGTAGTGGTTGCCATCAACCGATTCAAGGATGACACGGACAATGAGGTCGAGCACATCCGCAAGCGGGCGACGGAGACGGGCGCGTTTGCGGTTGCAGAGAGCAATGTATGGGCCGAGGGTGATGAGGGCGGCGCGGAGCTGGCGCGGGCCGTGGTTGAGGCGTGCGAGCAACCGAGCAATTTCAAGTTCCTCTATCCCGATGAGATGTCGATCAAGGAAAAGATCGAGACGGTCGCCAAGGAGATCTATCGGGCGGAT
>JASFTJ010000341.1:0-4021 GCA_050053615.1 Anaerolineae bacterium
GCCGTAGGGATAGGGGAGCTGGCGCACAGTCCCATAGAAGGTCTCTCCAGGCCGGTTGCGCAGCACGATTACAGCCTGTTGGTTCAGGGCCATCTGGCTCAGCTCGTCGCTGCCCAGTTCGGCCGTGATCTCTTTTTGAGCCGGGTCGGCAATGACCCCCACGGTATCGTACGCAGCCGCCGAATCGCCGGCTTTGACGCTCAATGACAAGATCTGGCCGTCAAAGGGAGCGATGAGTTGGGCCGCGGCGATCTGGCTTTCAATGTCAGCGATGTCCAGTCGCGTCTGCTCTAGGTCCAAGGCCAAGAGCCTCATTTCGTAGGATTCGGGATCTGCGGCGGCGATGGCTTCCTCGTAGGCTTTCTGCGCCTGCTCAAGGGCGTCCTGAGCATCCTGCACCCCCGGTTGCTGCTGGAGTTCTGCCAGCTTGACCTTTGCCTGGCGCAACGACTCTTCGGCCTGGGTGACCTTGGCTTCTGCCTGGCTCAACGCCAGTGCTGCCTCCGCTCGGGCTGTCTCCAGCCTGTCTTTGGCCGCGAGCAGGTTGTTCCACTCCAGGTCCAGGCGCGTCTTGTCGATCTGGCCGGCCTCGTACTTGGTCAGGCACTCACCATAAAAGACCTCGAACCAGTTGGCTTCGTACTCGGCATCGCGTACATTCTTGGACACGGTGTCGCTCTTTTGGGTGACCGTCAAGCTCAATCTGGCATTCTTCAGCTCGACCTCGGCGCTCGCCACGTTGGCCCGGGCCTCGGCCAGATCGTTGGCCGATGTGGTCTTGCTGCTTGCCAGATCGGCCTGGGCATCCTCCAGGTTGGCGAGTGTTTCGGCGATCGCTTCCCGGGCCTCGATCTGAGCCTGTTCGAATTTGAGTTCAGCCGTCTCCAGGGAGAGCAGTTTCTGCGACTGTTGCTGCTGCAGGTCATCGATATCCAGCTCGGCCAATACCTGCCCGGCTTGCCCCCAGTCGCCGGCGGCCACAAACACCTCGCCCACGTTGCCACCGGTCTCAAAGAACAGCTCCTGCTGCAATACAGGCGAGGCCCGGCCGGTGAACTCGAGCGTCTGGACTACAGTCCCCAGCTCGACCGTATAGACCGGGTTCTCGGGCAGGATGGGTGTGGGCAGCGGCGTGGGCGTGGGCTCGCTGGCCGACGCGCTCTGCGACGAGCTGGTTCCACAGGCCGTCAGGCTGAGTAGCAACAGCCCGAGTATGTTGCCGATCAGCAGCACGCGAGTTCCACCTCGCCCAAAGTTGAGAACCTTTCCATGGGGTCCTCTGCGATTTTTCCTCATGAGTCTCCTCCATCCAACGACAGGCGACACCCCCTCAGAGGGTCTCGCCCAGTTTCACAGCTTCAAAGATGCGCATGCGGGTCAGCAGGACAGCCAACACAGCCATGGCCAACAGGAACATGACGCCAAAGACGACGAGTGTGATTCCCAACTGCTCCCAGGCCACCTGCACAATGAAGGGGGGCACCTGGTCCGTCTTGTCTGAGCCCATCTGAAAGTAGGGAATAAAGAGGCGGCTGGCCCAGATGCCCAACCCGGCCCCGAGCGCCACACCGGTCACGATCAGGACCGCCAGCTCACCGGACAGGTAGGCGGCCATCTGGCTGGTTGACAGGCCGATGGCGCGCAGCATGCCCAGTTCGATGAAGCGGCGCCTGAACGAAACCACGGCGTAGACCAGAAACCCCACCACGGTGAGCACGGCAGCGGCGACAAAGCCTACCGACAGCAGACCAAACAAGCCCTGCCGCTCGGGACGTGTCTGCTCGGAGAGGACCTTGGCCCGGGCATCCTGGGCCGTGACCACCACCAGACCCAGGTCTCGCACGCCCTCGACGATGGTGTCGCCGAGCACATCGGCAGCGGTGGATAGCCAGACGTCGTAGGGATAGGTGCCGCCAAAGGCCTTGTGGATATGATCCAGGTTGGCGACAAAGAACGGGCCATCCTGGGGATACAGGGTCGGGAACAGCGCCAACGAACCTACGACCGTGAACTCGGCCTCGGCATACTCGCCGGCGGTGCCGATGGTCAACCGCAGCGGATCGCCGACCACCAGCCCTTGTTGCTGCAGGAAACTGCCGCTCACCAAGATGCCATCAGGGGCGATGGCCAAGCGGTTCATCAGCTCGCCCAACGACTCGTTGTAGGCAAAGTCCGACCGAAAAAAGGCCACCTGCGGCAGATCGATGCGGTCGATGCCCAGGATGCGGCCCGGCTGCTGCCGTCCGCCGATGCTGGCTGTGGCTTCGTAGTCGCCTACCCGGGCAGCCGCTTCCACGCCGGGCACGCTGAGATGCTCGCTGACAGGCAAAAAGAGCCACTGGGCTTCGTCCTCGCCCGTTTCCTCGTCGCTGGTATCCTCCACACCGGGTAAGGTGGTCTCTTCGGTCTCCTCGGTGTTCTCGCCCAGTTCGGCCAGGTTCAGATCCGCGCCGACCAGATAGTACATCTGGTCCCATAGATGTTCGTCCATGGTAACCGCCATCGAAGCGGTAAAGGTCGCCAGGCTGACGGTCAGGCTGAGCAGCAGCAGCGGTCCGAGATACTGCGACGCGGAGCGAGCCAGTTGGCGCAGTGTGAGCAGCAAGGTGATGCCCGGCAGCCGCGCCGCCAGCCACGACAAGAATCGCATCACCGAAGGGAAGACGCGCATAAAGAGCAAGCCTAGTGAGAAACAAAAGAGCACCGGCACCAAGAAGAGAAGCGGGTTGGCAAAGGGATCGTTGCCCTGGGAACCAAGACCGAGGGCGCCCTGTTTGCTCAGTTGGTACCAGCCGTACAACGGCAGCACCAGCAGGAAAAGGTCCAGGAAGTAGCGCTGCCACAGGGGGGCCAGCATCGAGCGGGCTTGCTCCCAGCGCAGCGTGACGATCGAGTGCCGCGACGTCAGAACGGCAGGCACGAGAAGCGCTGCCAGTGTCAAACCGACGCCTATCAGGGCGTAGGCCAGAGCTGTTGGCGTAAACACAATGGCCAGCGGCTCGCTGCCGTTGCCACTGATAAAGTCGGTATCGAGAAAGGTGCGCATGCGGCTCATCTGGCGTGCCGCCGCCTGGCCCAACAGCAGCCCACCGGCCAGACCCAGGCCGCCCACGAGCAGACCTTCCAACAGGTAGAGATTGACGATCTTTTGGGAACTGATCCCCCGGCTGCGCATGATGGCGATCTCGCTTTGACCTCGGCGCACCACCATGCCGGCGATGAGGCTGATGAAATAGACGACCAGACCGATGACCGGCAGACTAAAGATGGTCAATTGCAGGGTCAACAGGCTGGCTGACTTGCCATAGCTCTGCAGCGCCGGTACGGGCGAGGCATCGAGGGCCGTGTCGTTAAGCAGGGCCGTCACGCGGGCCTCGACGATGGCTACGTTCTCCAGCAGCTCGTTGACGTTGGCCGGCCGGACGCGACTGCCATCGAAAATCTGGTACCAGATGGCCGTAGCGACCGCGGCATCGACCGCCCCGGCGACTTGGGCGGCAAATGCCTCCTCGCTGGTGAGCAAGACATTGTCGAAGGCATTTGGCTGGTAGAACCAAAAGGGATCGGCAGGATCGTTGGCCTGCCACACCCCGGCGATACGGACCGGTATCTGCGTCGTCTGCCCGGTCAGGAACAGGGTATAGTGCTCACCGACCTGCAGGCCGAGGGTATCGGCCGTGGTGCGGCTGATCAGGATCTCGACGACCTCGCCCGGACCAGATGCAACGGGAAAGCTACCTTCCAGCAACTGGACGTGGTCCTCCAAGCCAGTGACGAACCCCAGGCTGACCCATATGAGCGGTTCGTCGGGGACAAAGGCCGCATCCTCGCTGGGAAAGAGGCGCATCTTGTGGGTGGCCACGTGATGGACCTGACTCTTGAGCGGCAGACCGACGAGGGAAATCGCCTGCTCGCGCAGGTAGCTGGCAACCGGCGTATAGTCGGCCCAGGCGACGTTGCCACTCCAGGCGCCGATGTAGCGCCACAAAAAGGAAAAAGGCTCGCTGGATACAGCCTCTGC
>JASFTJ010000342.1:0-4013 GCA_050053615.1 Anaerolineae bacterium
TCCCCATGTTGGCTGCAGACCCTCCTTTGGGCAGGACTGGCCGGATTGCTGGCCAGCTGCAGCATCGTGCCAGCCGCCCCGCAGCCGACGCCAGCGCTGCAATCCGTGGTCCGGCCCGGGCTTGAGGAGGTCGGCCCGCTGCCCCGGTACCGCCTGTCCGTGACCCTGGATCCCGTCGCTCGACGGCTGTCGGGCCGTCAGCACGTTGCCTTTCCCAATCGGACCGGCCTGGAACTGAGCGAGGTCGTCTTTCGGCTTTATCCGAATCTGCCCCAATACCGCGGCCGTGTCAACATTGGGCCGGTGTGGGTGGACGGCGAGCGCGGCTCCTCTTTGCTCCGCGCCGACGACACATCCCTTGTCATCCCTCTGGATCATGCCCTGAAGCCCGAGGCCCGTGTCGCCGTCAGTATGACATTTGACATCGAGATTCCACAGCGCGAGGGCGGCTATGTGCTGTTCGGCCATAGCCAGGGCATTTGGAGCTTGCCCGATGCCTATCCTTTGCTGGCCGTGCACGACGGGAAACGCTGGCACGAGGACCTGGCGCCGCCCCACGGGGACGCCGTCTTTGCCCAGGCCGCCCTCTACGATGTAAGGTTGACCCTGCCGGCGACGCTGACCCTGGCCGCCACTGGCTCCATAGTCAGCGATACACAGCGGGCCGAGGGCACGCGTGTTTATCACATCGTCGGCGGGCCGCTGCGCGAGTTTACCTGGTTGGCCAGCGCTGACTACCAAGTGACCGAGACGAAGGCTCAAGGTGCGGTGGTCCGCTCCTACTATCTGAGGGGTGACGAAGCGGCCGGCGAGGCCGCTCTGAGCACGGCAGCCGCGGCCCTACGAGCCTACGCCGATGCCTTCGGACCCTATCCCTTTCCCGAGATGACCGTGGTCGAAGCGCCGCTGAGGTTCTATGGCATGGAGTACCCTGGCTTGAACCTCATCGGTGTGGACCTTTATCGGGAGCTGCGTGCTCAGTTGGAGGATCGAGTGTGCCACGAGATCGCCCATCAGTGGTGGTACGCACAGGTGGGCAACGACCAGATCAACACTCCTTGGCTGGACGAGGGGCTGGCCGAATACTCGATGGCGACCTACTATCGTCAGGTGTACGGCGAAGCGCGGGCCAATACGCTCATCAACCAGCGTTGGCTGGTACCCTACCAGTTGGTGGTGGAAAATGATTTTGACGCTGCGGTCAACCAGCCGGCGGCAGCCTTTGGCGAGGAATACGAGGTGATTGTCTATGCCAAGGCCGCCCTCTTTTTCAATGCGCTGCGCCAAGAGTTGGGTGATGAGACCTACAGGGCCGTCCTGCGCGAGTATGTGGAACAGTACCGCTGGCGTGTGGCCACGCCCGATGATTTCCTGAGCGTGGCCGAGTCGGTGGCGGGCCGGGATCTGGATGGCCTGTACAGCCAGTGGATCCTGAGCGAGCAATGACTTGATACTGCCGAGGCCCTTAAGTCGGGACTATCGCCGTGCGCATTGACAGAGGTGATTCATTGTGGTATCCTTGAAAGGGATGAGGTTCACGGTGAACCTGGCATGGCGACGCTGAGCTTGTTTGCTGCTGTCCTTCGGCTGGAGAGCAACCGGAGCGTGGGCTGCAGATGATTCCTGGTGAACATCCGGGGATGGAAAGGCGTTAGTCAGAATGGAACTGTTGGCCAAAGACGATCACGCCCGTGTAGAGACAGAAGATTTGATCCGCCGCTGTCAGCGAGGGGATCAGGCGGCGCATGGTGCACTGATTCGCCGCTACCAGAACTATGTATACCGTCTCTGCTATTTGGTGATGCGCAACGAGCAAGATGCTGAAGACATGACACAGGAGACCTTTATCCGCGCATGCCGGGCATTACCGAGGTTCGAAATCCGAAAGGACGCCAGCTTTGAGGGCTGGTTGTACCGTATTGCCGTCAATTGCTGTCGTTCGCGGATGCGGCGCAAGTGGTATCAGGTCCTGCCCTGGCCCGAACCGGCGCCCAAGCTCACGGTCGAACCGGAGGAATTGCCTGATCGTCTGGTGATGCAGGGTGAGCATCGCAACGAAATCATGGAGGCGATTGACACGCTGGGCGAAAAGCACCGAATGGTGGTTGTTTTGCGATATTATGCAGGTCTGCCCAATAAAGAGATAGCGCGGGCGCTGGACATCCCCTGTGGTACGGTTCGTTCGCGGCTGTATACGGCGCGGCAGCGGCTCAGGCCGCTGTTGGACGGCGAAGCGGAGCAGGACGAGCAGACAGTTGCAACCGCAAGGACGGCTGGATGAATTGTGAGACGGCTTGCCACCTAATTGATGACTATGTGGAAGGCGGACTCAGCCAGTACGATGCTCGGCGTTTGGAGGGGCATCTGCGGCGCTGCTTGGACTGCGCCCAAGAGTTGCGTCGGCGACCTTACTTTGAGCATACCCTCCGGAATGCCCTGGCCGCTTCTGTTCAGCATCGGTCTCTGTCGCCGAATGTCACCGTGAGAATCATCAGCGAGGCGCAAGGCAGCTTGCGCCGTGGAATCTGGGCGAACCGCATTTTTCGGTCATTGCGTGCGGTTGCCGCTGCATCGGCCGTGTCGCTGGTGCTGATAGGCTTGTTTTTCGTGTTGAGCGGCAGGCCGGTTCCGGAAAAGTTGCAGCCGATCATTCTCGCGCCCATGAGGCAGTTCGTCCTTTTCAGGCAGCAGCCGCTTGCTGCATTCGAGAGTCGGCCAGCCCTGCCGGAGCACCAGGTGCCCGATCCTCCTGACGAGAATCGACCAGCACTCTATCTTACCAGCCAAGACATCCGGCTTGAGCCGTGGAAGATCCACCCCGGCGAGTCGTTTACCTTGACCCTGTTCCTCCGCAGCGATCTGCCGCAGCCGCTCAAAAATGCGCGGTTTGACCTCGTTGTCAGTGGGCCAACGGGCTACTATCGTTTCGAAATGACTGTGCAAGGTCCTTTACCGGCTCAGGGCGTGTCGATAGTTCAGGTAACACCGGAGCGCTTGGCGGCTTCTAGCCGGAAAAAGTACCTGATGTCTCCAGAAGAGATCTTTTATGCGCCGGGCGTCTACACACTCCGGGTGCTCTTGTTCAGCCCCGTCTTTCCGTCGAGGCAGTGAGCCAATTTGCCCTATTCTCCCCTGTTTCTTTGTACCCTGAGAAGGAAGGGTTGCCATTTCTGTGAAGGTGAGTGATTCCCAGCGGATCTCTGCTAGCGGTTCGTCTGGGTTTGGTTCCTGTTCGATTCGGCTGGCGCTTGGGATGCTCCTTCTTTGTCTGCTGGTCCTTCTGGTTGCCTGTGGCGGCGCCAGCGAGGATCTGACTGAGCAGGAGCCAACCATGCTGCCTGCTCAAGCCACAAGGATCGCTCAGCTCACGGGAACACCCAATCCTGTAAACCAGGCGACGAGCGAGCCAGTCGTGGACCTCACTCTGACCGAAGAGGACCTGACTGTCGAGCCTTTCCCCCTGCGGGCCGGGTTTCCCTTCAGCGTCACAGTCCTGATCCGCAACAACGGCGAAACTCCGGCTGTGGATGTGCCCGTCCTGCTCTACATCTCGGCCCAGCGGGAAACTATTGGCTACACGCCCTTCTTGAAGCTCTTCACGGTGACGTTGCCAGCCAGCCAGTCCCTGCCCGTAGAAGTGCCGGTGAATTGGCAGTTTGCCGGAGGCGAGCACAAGCTCTGGCTGCAGGTCAACCGGTTGCCTGCGACCTGGCAGACCCGCATTTCTCCTCAGCCAGAGGCGGACACCCGCGACAATATGGTGCTGTCTGACTTGATGGTGGCTCCCTTTGATGCCTACACCAGCGACCTGTGCCCAGGGCGAGTGGACATTGACATTGGCCCGGCAGACGTTCTGCCCGAACCGGATCGTCAGCGCGTACTGGTTTGGGTGCATAACGCGGGCAACCAAGCGGCGTACAACTTGCCGGTGGTCGTCATCGGCGACGACACGTCCGGCATCGCGTATACGCCCGCTATTCCCCCCTGCGGAGGGACGGCTGAAGTCTATGTGG
>JASFTJ010000343.1:0-4010 GCA_050053615.1 Anaerolineae bacterium
TAAGCGATCTACAACGCGCACCGACCGCAAGCGTGGGCGCTACATCCAAGCCCGACCCGCCAAAGGCGATCTGAGCGACATTGCCCTTGACGCCACGATCCGTCAGGCAGCCCTGCAGCAAGTCAAGCGAGAGAGCAAAGCAGGCAGCTTGACCATCCTGCCTCACGACGTACAGAAAAAAGTTCGCGTCCGCCGTGCAGCGAACCTGATTCTCTTTGTCGTCGACGCCAGCTGGAGTATGGCAGGCGCCCAGCGGATGCAGGCGACCAAAGGGGCCATCATGTCACTGCTGGTTGACGCATACCAGAAACGCGACCGGGTGGGATTGGTTGTCTTTCAGAAGGAAGAAGCACATCTGGTGTTGCCCTTCACCTCCAGCGTGGAGCTGGCCGAAGGGGCGCTGCGTCACCTGCCAGTCGGCGGCAAGACCCCCCTCTCAGCAGGCTTGCTATTGGCCTACCGCGTTTTCCGCCGCGAGTTGCGCCTCCATCGCAAACCCATGCCACTCATGATCCTGCTGACCGATGGCGCAGGGAACGTCTCGCTCACCGACACTCCCCCCCAAGAGGAAGCGCACAAGATCGCCGACTTGATTCACAAAGCCGGCATTCATTCCGTGGTGATCAACATGGAGCACGAGGCCTACGACCGGGGATTGGCTCGCGACCTGGCCCGGGCACTGAGCGGCCCTTGCTATTGTCTCGCCGAACTCAAGGCGACAGAGCTCTACCGCACCGTGCGGAAAGAGTTGGAGGAGCAATAGGGCCGGAACGACCGGTAGATTCGGGCCAAGCGTCTGCGAATCGAATCAACGATCCAAGCATCCACTTGCCAAATCCCCCGAGATATGCTAGACTCCGAGCCGCTTTGAATCAAGTGGACCGGAGGAAGACTCGCCTATGAACAAGGACAGCGTTCTGAACATTCTGATCCTGGCCGCCGAAGTAGTCCCTTTTGCCAAGACGGGCGGTCTGGCCGACGTGGCCGGGGCGCTGCCCAAGGCCATCCGTCACCTGGGGCACGACGTCCGCGTGGCGATGCCCCACTACAGTCGCATAGATCTGGACAAATTCCAGCTCCAGGAGGTATTGCCCGCCTTCGACGTGCCGATCCACCGCACCACCGAGCCGGCCCGCCTGATGCAAGCAACCATCGGCGACGATATCCCCGTTTATATGGTGGACAATGCCAAGTACTTTGACCGGGAAGGTATCTACATGTACCCCGACGACGCCGACCGGTTCATCTTTTTCTGCCGGGCAATGCTAGAAGCCCTCAAGCAGTTGGAATGGCAGCCGGATGTGATTCACTGCCACGACTGGCATACGGCCATCGTGCCTAACTGGCTCAAGACCATTTACAAGGACGATCCCTTCTTTGTCGATGTCGTCACGGTCTATACCATCCACAACTTGGCCTACCAGGGTATCTTTGGCTATCGTGTGCTGGAAATTGCCGGCATTGACGAATGGGGTTTCCAGTACCATCCCGAAATGGCCGATCTGAATGAGGTGGTGGACCTTATGGCCCGGGGCATCTACTGGGCAGACCTGGTGAGCACCGTTAGCGAGACCTACGCTCAGGAAATCCTGACGCCGGAGTATGGGGAACGGCTGGATCCCCTCCTCCGCGACCGGCGAGACCGACTGTTCGGCATCCTAAACGGCATCGACTATGAAATGGCCAACCCAGCCACTGACCCGCACCTCGTCGCCAACTATGACGCCACTTCACTTGACCGCCGCTTGGAGAACAAACTGACCCTCCAGCGGGAAGCCAAGTTGCCGGAGAACGCCGACATCCCCCTTATCGGCATCATCTCTCGCTTGACCGATTCGAAGGGTTTTGACATCCTGAGCGACGCCGTCGACCACATCCTGGATCTGGGCGTGCAGTTCGTCTTGATGGGCACCGGCGATCAGCACTACCACGATCTGTTCAGCCAGATCGTGCGGCAGTATCCCCGGCAGGCAGCCATCTTTTTGACCTTCAACGCTCCCCTGGCTCAACGAATCTATGCCGGAAGTGACATGTTTCTCATGCCCAGCCGCTTTGAACCCTGCGGCACCGGGCAGCTGATCGCCATGCACTATGGCAACGTGCCTATCGTGCGTGCCACCGGTGGCCTAGCCGACACGGTGCAGGACTTTGACCCGCGCACCGGCCAGGGCAACGGCTTTGTTTTCAAGGCCTACGACCGCTGGGCGCTGTTCGCTGCTATTGTCCGCGCGATCGAGACCTTCAAGCATCAGGCGGTGTGGCGCCAGCTTCAACTACGGGGGATGAACGCCAACTTTTCGTGGGATCGCTCGGCGCGCAAATACGTGGATCTGTACCACCGAGCCATCGCCAGCCGCATCCCGCGGCCCGATCTGGAGCAATACCACGTGCCATCATGAACGGTGCTGGCTCTCAGCCTGTGACAAGTCATGCCGAACCACGCCGCATCACCGATCTCGATACTCTGGTCGCTGCCCTGCCCGACGTGGATCGAGCGCGCTTTGAGCGAATCTTTTGGCGCGACATCTTGACCGGCCAGCTGGCGCCGCCAGAGGGAATGCATACCTGGCTCGAAGGCCAGTTCGGCTCCGTGGACACCGTCCGTCACCAGCGCATAGTCAAAATCACCAACCGGGTCACGATGGAGGGGGCGCTGTTCAACGAACTGCGGGCCAGCCAGCCCATCGAGGCACCTGCCGGCAGCGGCGATGTCGAGGAAATGATCCACCGTAGCGAGGGTGGCCCCTTCTGTCATCCCCTGAACGGCACCCCGACAGACATGTTTGGCCGAGTTCAAGGTCAATTCTCTCTCACCGCTTCCAACGTGGCCAAGTATGACGGCTGGCACAGCGTCATCATTTTTGACGAGCACCATCCTCTGCGCTTCACCGCCGAGCGGGTCGCAGATTATGTCGATACGGCCCAGCGCTGGGCGTACGCGGCTCATGAGGCCGACCCCCAAGCTTGCTACCCATTTTTCCTCTGGAACTGCCTGTGGCGCAGCGGCGCTTCCATCCTCCACGGCCATGCTCAGATGGTACTCACCCGGGGCATGCACTATGCCAAGGTCGAAAGCTGGCGACAGGCAGCCGTCCGCTACCAGGCGGTGCACGGCGCGGACTATTTCGACGACCTGCTGGCCGTGTATCACAGCCTCGGCCTAGCCACCGACTGGGGCCAAGCCACCATCTTTCCCACCCTGACCCCCTTCAAGGAGAAGGAAACGCACATCATCTCCCGCAACCTGAACGCAGACCTGAAGGCGGCCTTGTACCTGGTACTGCACACCTTTGTTGAGCAGCTTGGGGTGCAAAGCTTTAACCTGGTCCTCTACCAACCTCCACTGGCTGAGGTAGATGAAGATTGGGCCAAGTTTCCGTGCATCATTCGCCTGATCGATCGCGGCGACCCGAACAACAATCGGTCCGACATTGGCTCAATGGAGATGTTTGCTCAGAGCGTCGTCACCACCGACCCGTTCCGCGTGGCCGACAGACTGGGCGCCACAATATCGAGGTGGAGAACCTTATGAAAGTCGCCATCCGACGCATCAGCCTGGTCTCATTGGGCAAAATGGGATGCTTGCTGGGCGCCGTGGCCGCCTTCCTGCCGAGTCTTCTCTGCGGGGTGGCCAGCCTGGGACTGGCAGACCTGCTGCGGCGCTGGTTGGAAAGCTGGCACGATGTGCCGATTTCTATGCTCGGTCGAGAAGTCGTTCGCTTTGACTTTGTGCAGCTCCTGGGCTTTGAGAACTTGCTGGATGCGCTACAGATCCTGACCTCAGCCTCCGGCGCATCGTTGTTCTTGGCTGTCTTGGCCCTGTCCCTGGTCAACGGTGCCCTGCTGGCTGCGATCATTGCCTTGGTGGGTCTGGCCTATAATCTGCTGGCGACCGCCACCGGCGGCATCGTGGTCGAGATGGCTCAGGTCACCACAAGTCAAGAGACCGGGCCACGTAGCGACCCCTCCGAACGCTGATTGACTGACAACATCTGGACACGGATTTCACG
>JASFTJ010000344.1:0-4003 GCA_050053615.1 Anaerolineae bacterium
TTCCGATTGATATATTTTCTCACCAGGTAGACATATCGCTCGTCTCTAGAGGCAAAGTCGATGAAAGTGCGGAAGTAGCTTTCAAAGTTGCCTACATCGTAGCGGACCTGATCGGTGTGGAACGGCCAGGCGTAGACCGGCTCGCCCATCTGGATCAGCAACTTGATGGCGTCGGAAAGTTGGATCTCTCCCCGTCTGTCGGGCAAGGTTCGCTCCAAGGCGTCAAAGATGGCCGAGCTAAAGACATAGCGCGCTGCCACCGCCAGCGTGGTGGGTGCGCTTTGCGCCGGCGGCTTTTCAATGATGTCTTTCATCCTGGCGGGTTCGCCGGCAGGCGGCTCGTCGCCGTCGAGGCTGATGATGCCGTAGCGAAAGGTCTCCTCCTCCGGTACCCTTTCCACAGCGACGGTGGCCGCCGCCCTCAATTCACGGTGCGCCTTCATCATCGCCCTGAGGGGCGCCGCCGGTTCCTCGGCGGCGATGAGCGAGTCCCCCAGGGCCACCACAAAGTCGTCGCCGTCCACAAAGTCGGCGCCAAGCGAGACGGCGTGGCCCAAACCTTTGGGCCGGCCCTGGCGGGTGTAGAAGTAGCGTGCTTGGCCCTCCAGGTAGGCCAGGTCGGCCAGCCGCGCCTCGTTTCCCGCTTCTTTCAGGGCAGACACAAGCTGTGGATCAACATCAAAATGATCCTCAATGGCCCGCTTGCGGCGCCCGGTGATGATGAGGACCTGGTGCAGGTTGGCCGCCTGCAATTCCTCCACCACATACTGGATCACCGGCTTGCGCCCGACCGGCAGCATCTCTTTCGGCTGCGACTTGGTGGCCGGCAGAAGCCGCGTGCCCAGGCCAGCGGCGGGGATGATCGCTTTTTTGATCAATTGGGTCATGGGTCCAATCCTCCTGCGATTCGCAAAACTCTGCTTCCAAAGATCTACGAATCACGAATAATCAACGGCGTCAGATGTCGTTTGAAATGCTTCTCCAGCGCCGCGTAATGGGTCTCTTCATGGGCGTCAAGCGTGTCCAGCAGCTGATCCCCGAGCCGGTCGATCACCGAACCAAACGTCACATGCAACACCTGCCGGGCATCGAACTGGTCCAGTAGGTCCGACAGTTCGGCATCGTTCAGAATATTGGGGGGCGGCATGTTGGTTAGCTGCGCGGAAACGTGGTACGTGGCGCGGTCTTGGGGGTAGCGCTCGACGGCAAGGGCCAAGATCGCCCGGAAGAAAGCAGGGTCCACTTGAGCGACAGCCCGCAGCGCCTCCAGATAGCTGGTGCCGGCCGTCTTGAGATGTTCCAGGCCGCGCGTCTGCCGGGCAAAGAGGGGATAGATGCTAAACTTGTCCGAGCCGGAGTGGATGCTGAGCTTGTAGGGCCCCAGTACGCGGGCAATGGCGGCGTGCTCGGCTAGCGAGGCCTCGAATTCCGCCAGGTCGCCGCCTGGCCCCGAGAGGGGGATATAGTCCACCCCCTTCTCAAAGCGGCCCACGTACCGTGGAGCCAGGCTCACCCACTGCACGCCCAATCGCCCGAGTTCACTGGCGATATAAAAGTGCTCTTGCACCGAGGTGGGTGTGTCCGTCTCGTCCACTGACATCTCCAGTTCGAAGCGGCTGATCCGGGTGGCCAAGTGGCGGTACATGCGGACCGTGTGAGCAATGGCCCATCCATACTTGGCCGCCGCCCGCGCCAGCGAATGCCTGTCGAATGTCAGTGTCTGATCCTCGACCTCGAAGGTGCGGTCCAGGTAGCGAGCGTGCAGCTTTTCTGGAGAGTCCTCCAGTTGATCCCAGGGCAAGGCGTGGACCTTCTCTTTCAGCACCTCCAATGGGGCGGTGTGGGCCTCATTGTCCACGTGGTCACCGGGGTCCACGGTGAAGAATGTGTAGCCCGCCGCCGCGCAGAGATCCACGTCGTTGGCGGTTTTGAGGTGATCGGCGTCGGCGCCCCACGGCTCGCGCCAGCCCTCCTGAAAGACGCCCCACATGGCGTCGTCCATCACCTGCTGGGGCGTACGGCCGGTCCGGGCGTTCTCCCGCATGGATTGCTGGGCAAAGATCGGTGCGATGCCGCCCACAGCCCGACCGGCGCGAGCGTGACCCGGCGTGGCCAGCCCAAGCCGGTCGCCGCAACCCGCCGACGTTGCGAGCCCCAGCGGCTGGGGACGCAGCCAGGACAGCCGTTCGCGCAGCGCGGCAGCGTTGGCCGGCGTCAGCGGACAAAGCAGCACATCACCCTGCTTCTCTCCGACAAAGCCTGTCGAATCACCCGAGATGCCCAGCACCTTGCCCTCAGGGCCGCGGGCCAGGAAGTAGGTCGACTCGTCGGTTTCCGACACCGATTGCGGATAGATTGACAAGCCACTCAAATGCCCAAGCTCCATTGTCAGCTCCTTTTGCTTATTCAAGTCTGTACGCCCGCTTGGCCAAGCGGTAAGCTGCTTCCAGGGCCATCTCCCGCGCATCCTCCATGTCCACGATGCCCCGCGCCACCAAGCCAGCGAGCCAATTACTGACCGCACGTCGCCACAGGTCGTGTCGGGCCGGGATAGAAGGGAAGGAACGTGTGTCGTCGTTAAAGCCGACGGTATTGTACAGGCCGGATGTCTCTATGACCCGGTCCAAATAACGCCTCATCCCGTTGATGCTGTCGTGGAACCACCAGGGCGGCCCCAGCTTGACCGCGGGGTAGTGCCCGGCGAGGGGGGCCAATTCGCGTGTGTAGGTGGCTTCATCCAGGGTAAAAAGGATAAGGGTCAGGCGGGGATCGTTGCCGTACTTGTTCAGCAAGGAGCGCAGATTTCGGGTAAACTCGGCCTGGAAGGGAATATCGCAGCCCATGTCCGGGCCGAAGCGGTCGAACAGGGGCTGGTTGTGGTTGCGGTGGGAGCCAAAGTGGACCTGCATCACCAGTCCATCCTCGATGCTCATCCGCGCACTCTCCAGAAGCATGTGGCCGAAGAACCGCGCCACATCCTCGGCGGAGGCTTTGCCCCGCAGTGCCCGCTGAAAGATGTCGTCTGCCTCCCGCTCCGACAGCTCGGCGGTGGTCAGTGTGGTTCCGTCAGTGTCGGTGGCGACGGCATCCATTTCCTTAAAGACGGCTCGCCGCGTTTCCAGCGCCTGAATCAGGGCTTGGTAGGAATGGATATCGATTCCGGTCAACTCGCTCAACTGCTCGATTCGCTGGCGCCATCCGGGCCGCAGCAGGTGAACGACGTCGTCCGGGCGGAAGGTGGGCCGCACATCGCCCCCCCAGCTGGAATCCCGGATGGCCCGATGATGGTCGAGCGGATCAGCGGCAAAGTCGGTCGTGCACAGCACCTCGACATTAAAACGGTCGAACAGGGCGCGAGGCCGGAACTCGGGCGAGGCCAGCTTTTCCGACATCCGATCGTAGATGGTCTGTGCCGTCGCCCCCGTCAGCTTTTCCTCGATGTCAAAGATTTTCTTGAACACGTAAGTCAACCACACGCCGGTCGGCGTGCCACGAAAGAGATAGAAATGCTCGGCAAACGTCTGCCAGATCTTGCGGTGGTCCAGCTCGCCGGTGCCTTTCGGCACCCCCAGTGATGCCAGTGGAACGCCCTGGGAGTATAGCATGCGAAAGACATAGTGGTCAGGGATGATGAGCAGATCCGCCGGTGTTCCAAACGTGGCGTCTCGGTCGGCGAAAAGCCGTGGATCGGCGTGGCCGTGGGGGCAGATGAAAGGGAGGTCGGCGACCGACTCGTACAACTCGCGGGCGATGCGCCGCAGGGACGGATCGGGGGCAAAGTATCGGTCTGCGGGCAGGTGCCAGAGCCTTTGGGTCATGGCTGTGCCTCGATCATGCGCCGGTACCAGTGGCCGCTCTGCTTCACAAACCGCGCCTGCGTCGGATAATCCACATAGACAAGGCCGAACCGTTTGCTGTAGCCATGCGCCCACTCAAAATTGTCCATCAGCGTCCAGACAAAGTAGCCTTGCAGCGGCACCCCCTCCTCCAGCGCCCGGTGCGC